>SLIL01000441.1 GCA_007135645.1 Bacteroidales bacterium | reverse complement strand
TCCGGGCCTATCTGGATAGCGACATTAACAATCCCAAGTCAGAGCTTTTTATCCCTTACATCGTAGATGGTATGATCAAAGAAGGAAAAGGGAAAGTGAAGGTATTGCAGTCGCCCGCACAATGGTTTGGCGTCACCTATATAGAAGACAAACCGCTTGTGATGCAAAAGCTGAAGGAGCTTACCGACAGCGGGGAGTATCCGAAAAGCCTTTGGTAATCAATTAAATAATTTCAGATTTTTGATTTTTGATTTCAAAGTGAAACTAACATGTTAAGCTGAAACACACAACTTTACCCGAACCTTCGGGAAGCATTATTATTTTTCCGAAAATAAACTTTGCTTCAATATAAAAATGAAGACACAAGAACACGGATAACACGGATTAAACGGATTTACGCAGATTCTCTCTATCAGCGATAATCTGCAATATCCGCGTCATCCGCGTTCTATGATAAACTTTAGAGTATTGCAAAAAACAGGCTAAACAATCTTTTGTGAAAATCAAAAATCCCAATTCATAAATCCTAAATCAAAAATCATAATTCATAAATCATAAATCCTAAATCAAATGGGCACCTTTCAAACGTTAGATTACATCATTTTTGCAGCCTACGCACTGTTGATCTTATCGGTAGGGCTGTGGGTTTCGCGCACAAAAAAAGGAGAGAAGAAAAACGCCGAAGATTACTTCCTTGCCGGTAAAACCCTCCCCTTCTGGGCCATTGGGGCATCGCTGATTGCAGCCAACATTTCAGCCGAGCAGTTTATCGGCATGTCGGGATCGGGCTTTGCCATCGGGCTGGCCATTGCTTCCTATGAATGGATGGCAGCCATTACGCTGATCATCGTGGCGAAGTTTTTTCTTCCCATTTTTATTAAACAGGGGCTGTTCACGATCCCTCAGTTTATTGAGAAGCGTTTCAACACCAACCTGAAAACCATTCTGGCTATTTTCTGGGTGGCACTGTTTATTTTTGTAAACCTCACCTCGGTGCTGTTTCTGGGCGCCAAAGCCCTGGATACGATCCTGGGTAATGGCGACGGATCAATGATGATGTACTTTATCGTGGGGCTTGCCTTTTTTGCTGCGGCCTATTCCATCTGGGGAGGTCTGGCAGCAGTTGCCTGGACCGATGTAATACAGGTGGTTTTACTGGTGATCGGCGGATTAGTTACAACTTTAATCGCGCTACACCATGTAACGCCCGATGGTGGCATATTTGCCGGCGTAGATCATATCTACACTTCTGCCAACCATAAGTTCCAGATGATTTTGTCGCGTGATAACCCCCAGTTTCTCAATCTGCCCGGCATCAGCGTTCTGATCGGGGGGTTGTGGGTAGCCAACCTTTATTACTGGGGCTTTAACCAGTATATCATCCAGCGGGCACTGGCTGCAAAATCGCTGAAAGAGGCCCAGAAAGGTCTTGCCTTCGCTGCCTTCATCAAGCTCATTCTCCCGGTTTTCGTAGTGATTCCAGGTATCATTGCTTATGTAATGTTTATGCAGCCTGAAGGTACAGCCATAATTGATGGCGTAAGGGAGGATTTTACCCGTGCCGACGGCTCTGTCAATTATGACATTTCCTATCCCTGGCTTATCCGCAGCTTTATTCCTGTAGGTATCAGGGGGTTGGTAGTAGCAGCGCTGAGTGCAGCCATCGTATCTTCGCTGGCATCCATGCTCAATTCCACAGCCACCATTTTCACTATGGATATTTACAAACCTTATTTCTCCAAAAGAACTGACGGTTCTGACCTGGTACCGGTGGGCCGTATCACAGTAATGGCAGCATTGATCATTGCCATTATCCTGGCTCCCGCTCTGGACACCATGCCCCAGATGTTTCAGTACATCCAGGAATATACCGGTGTGGTAAGCCCCGGAATTCTTGCTGTTTTCCTGATGGGTCTGTTCTGGAAAAAGGCCAACAGCACCGGAGCTATCATTGGAGTAATTTCGTCCATTCCCGTGGCGCTGCTTCTTAAGTTCCTGCCCATAGAAATGCCATTCCTTGATCAGATGTTCTACACCTGCATCATTACCATGGCAGTGATCGTTATGGTTAGCCTTGTCACAGCCAACGAAGATGAAAACCCCAAATCCATACCGCTGCCCAAAGAAACCTTCCTTACGTCAAAAAGCTTTAACATCATGGCGTACGCAGTATTGGTGATATTGGTGGTGTTGTATACGGTGTTTTGGTAGTTTTTGATGATGAATGATGAATCAAGAATAATGGATAGCGCCAGGTGCAACGCACCGGTAAACTTTGTAGAAACACGAACACGGATGACGCGGATTAAGTGGATTTACACGGATTTATCCCTATCAGCGATTATCCGCTAAATCCGCGTTATCTGCGTTCTGTAAAACAAATTATAAATATCGATTAAATGAAGGACAAAAGAGTAAAAGATGCGTTCAAAAGCAAATTCAACTCCGAATTCCGCTTTTTTGCCGCTCCCGGCCGCATCAATATTATTGGTGAACATACCGATTACAACGATGGCTTTGTGCTTCCGGCAGCCATAGACAAAAGGATTTACCTGGCTATTGCACCATCAAAAGGACCTGATGCAGAGATCATTGCCCATGATTTCACGCAAAAGGTATCCTTTAACATCCATGAACCCGCTGGAAAAATCCCCCATTGGGCAAAATATCCCTATGGGGTAGTGAAAGAATTGCAGGCTGCCGGATATTTCATTGAAGGGTTTAAGGCTGTGTTTGGGGGTGATATTCCCCGGGGTGCAGGACTTTCTTCCTCGGCAGCGCTGGAAAGTGCTTTTGCTACTGCACTGAATGCCATGTACAAACTGGGAATAGGTCCCATGGAGCTGGCCATGATCGGCCAACGGGCCGAACACAACTATGCCGGGGTAAAATGCGGCATCATGGACCAGTTTGCCTCCCTTCATGGCAGTAAGGATCATGTTATGAAGCTGGACTGCCGGTCGCTGGAATTTGAGTATTTCCCACTGGAGCTTCAAGGTTATGAACTGATACTGGCCGATACCGGGGTAAAACACAGCCTCGCATCGTCTGAATACAATGTAAGGCGGGCACAATGCGAAGAAGGGGTAAGCATCATGCAGAAGCAAATGCCTGGCATTAAAAGCCTCAGGGATGTGACCCCAAAGGATGTTGCATCATCCAAAAATGAAATGAGCCCTGAAGTTTTTATGCGCTGTGAATATGTAACCGAAGAAAACGAAAGAGTCACCGAGGCCTGCATTGCACTGGAAAAAGGTGACATGAAAGAAGTAGGACGATTGCTATACCAGTCGCATGACGGGCTGAGCAACAAGTACCAGGTAAGCTGCCCCGAACTGGACCTGCTGATTGATACCGCTAAGCAGATTAATGGTGTAATGGGTGGCCGTATGATGGGAGGCGGATTCGGAGGATGCACCATCAACCTTGTTGAGTCAGCAGTGGCGGATACTTTCAAGTCAACACTTTCTAAATCTTTCCTGGAAAAGTTTGGTAAGGAACCCGTATTTCATGCAGTAAACATCAGTGACGGAGCCAGGGAAGAGGTTTAGGCATAACCAATTTCGGTTGTGCTTAATTCATAGAGCATTTCTGCGATCTTTTCCGTAAGATCCAGAAAATATCGCTCACCCTTTTCACGGGTGGCAAATTGCGGATCCCCAATGCCTGTATCCGCAGTTACTTTTGACCATTTACGCTCGGTCCATGCCCAGTTTTCACTGAAGTATTTCAGGTTGATCTTCCGTTCAGCACCCTTACCCCAGTGTGTCTTATCCAGCACAAGGTCAGGCCTGAGGTAAAGCATCAGGCTGGTCTCCATCTCATCGGCATGGTCCCCATCCAGCTGAAAGTAATCTTTCTTGTCCAGCACTTTGTAAAAATCTGCCACCCCAAGAAACATTTTGGGATAAAGTAACCCAAGTTCACGCAGGAGTGGCTTGAATTCGTTGCCCCCATGGCTGTTGAATATCAGAAATTTGCGAATACCCTGGCGATCGAGCACCTGGATAACATCTTTCAAAATGGAAAATTGTGTGCTGGGGTTCAGGTTGATATTGAGCAGGATATCAGCTTGACCGGTATTTACCCCGAAAGGAATGGTGGGCAGAACGATCAGTTTAGCCCCACGGTCATAAGCGATCCCGGCTGAGCGGGAAATGATCTGATCAGCCTCGATGTTGTCCGTTGAATAGGGTAAATGGTTATTGTGTGCTTCCGTAGCACCCCAGGGAAGTATGGCAAGATCAGGTTGGGTATCCTTAAGTTTGTACCAGTTGGTTTCGGCAAGAATATACGGTCTCATTGCAATGGAATTAATATAGAATTCCATACAAAAGTAACAATAATGAACCAGAAGAAGGAATGATCAAACCTCTACAGCCCTTTTTTCTTTGTGGCTTATAAAAGCGGCTTCAATAATTTTAGTTACCATAGCCGCCTCGGCAGGATTTACTGCCAGTTTTTCCCCATGCCTTATGGCGCTGTACAGATTGGCATAAAAGGCAGGATAATTGCCGGGAATGGTAGCCAGTTTCTCCTTCACATCCTTTCCCTGCAATGTAGTATGCAGCAAACCGAACTCACTTTCCGGTTCCTCTCCCCACCCTTTGGAGCCGGGAATAACCCCTTTTTTCAATTCTGCTTCCTGGGGATCGATGCCCCATTTCAACAAGGAGCCTTCAGTGCCATGCAGCGTATAGCGCGGGCCTGGTTCGCGCACCAGGTAACTGGCCGACAAGCTTACCCTGATATCGGGATAATGGAGCCATAGTTCAAACGTATCATCAACATCACTGCTGGTGCGCAAAGCCCTGATGTCAGCAGTAACAGCATCAGGCTTACCAAAAAGCACCAAAGCCTGGTCAATAAGGTGAGAGCCCAGGTTGAACAAGGTTCCCGTTCCTGTCTGGGAGTCTTCTTTCCAGGTATCGGGTTGAATATAATTCCTGAACCGGTCAAAATGTGCCTCGTAAGATACCAGCCGGCCAAGCAGTTTATTTTCAATAGCCTTTTTAACCGTCAGAAAATCGCCATCCCACCGTCTGTTCTGGAAAACTGTAAGGAGCAGGTTTTTCTTTTCTGCCAGCTCTATCAGCTCAAGCGCCTCGGCATACTTTTGTGTAAATGGTTTCTCAACCACCACATGCTTTTCATGTTCCAGGGCTTTTCTGCATAGCTCGTAGTGGGTGTGATCAGGGGTGTTGACCACGATCAGCTCAATGGAATCATCCTTGCAAAGCTCATCAAAACTCCTTACGATCTTCGCGTAGGGGTATTTTTTAACGGTTTCGTTTTTGGTCCTTTCCAGCACCTTCACCAGTTCAAAACGCTTGTCCGCGTCCAGCAGCGGGCCATGAAACACCAGTCCCGACATACCAAAAGAAGCTAATGCAGTTTTTACAGGTGCAGCCGATATTTCCATAGAGATACAGTTTAAATGCGATTCATCAAAATCCAAATAATCCCGGCAACCACAGACTGAGCTTGGGCAGGTAAGTCACCAGCATCAATACCACGATCATTGCGATAAACAGCGGTATGAGAGGCTTGATCACCTTCTGTATTTCAATTTTTGCCACGCTGCAACCAATAAACAGCACCGAACCCACCGGCGGGGTGCAAAGCCCTACGCTCAGGTTCATCACCATGATGATCCCAAAATGTATAGGGCTCATTCCAAGATCAACAACAACCGGCAAAAATATGGGCGTAAAGATCAAAACTGCAGGTGTCATATCCATAAACACCCCTACAAAAAGCAGGATCAGATTGATCACCAGCAGGATCACAAAGGGATTGGAGCTGAGCGAAAGCAACCCTTCGCTGACACTCTGAGGAATGTTGGCATAAGACATTACCCACGACAAGCCCATGGAAGTACCTACCAGGAACAACACGATGGCGGTAACACCAACCGTGCGTAGCAATATGGCTGGCAAATCAGTCAGTTTCACCTGTCTGTAAATCATGGATAGCACCAATGTGTATAATACCGCAATGGCAGATGCTTCGGTAGCCGTAAAGTATCCGGCAATAATGCCCCCGATTACGATAACCAGCAGTAAAAGGCTGGGAATTGCGTCAAAAAATTTTAAAAAACCGGTTTTCCAGCCTACCACCTCCCCTACGGGATAATTTTTTCGGTAGGCAAATGCCGCTGCAACCATCATCAGTACCACGCCAGTGAGGATCCCGGGGATATATCCCGCAAGAAACAGTGCTGCAATAGATACCCCTCCACTTGCAAGGCTATATACAATAAGGATATTGCTGGGAGGGATCACCAAACCCGTGGTTGCAGAAGTAATATTAACCGCTGCACTGTAAGCCGGATCATACCCTTCCTCTTTCATCTTGGGGGTCATAAAACTCCCGATGGCCGATGCCGATGCCGCTGCAGAACCGGAGATGGCACCAAAAAGCATGTTGGCAATGATATTTACGAAAGCTAGCCCTCCCGGCAGCCTGCCCACCAGTACTTTGGCAAAATCTATCAACCGCAGGGCAATCCCCCCCTGGTTCATTAGCTGCCCGGCAAGGATAAAAAAGGGTATGGCCAGCAATGCAAAACTATCAAGGGCTGTGGCCATGCGCTGGGCAAAAGTGGTAAATGCGGGTAGCGGCATTATGCTCACCAGCAGGGTTATACTTCCGGCAATGCCTATGCTGTATGCAATGGGCACTCCAAGGATCAGCAATGCAATAAATGAAAGCACAAGAATGATGATCTCAATATAATCCATTTTTTCGTGTATTATTTTTCAATTTATTAATCGATGGTATCAGGTTGCGCCGTCAAAACCTTTCTTACAAGCAATTGCACATCATGGCCGGCGCTGTTAATTCTTTTTGCCCCATATTTCTACTGAGGTTTAAATCAAAAGAAATAAGGTTTGCATTATTGGTCGACTCAATTTTACTATAATCTTTAAATGACAACCAGAACCTAACTTTGTATTAGAGATTTTCTGGTAAAAACTCAGCAAAAACCGAGCGAATAAAATAACCTCAACATTTTATTTTTTTGCTGTAACAATCATGTCCACAATAGCATAGTAAATCATAAACAACCCGCTCAGGGGCAGCACGAAATATACATACCCCACCGGGATTTGCAGCGCAGATGATATCTGGCCAAGGTAAAAAGTGATAAAAACAAGGTTTCCGCCACCGATCACCAGCACCACCAGGGCAAACAGGGCGATCAGGACATTGATCAGGAGGACCTGCATCTTTTTACCCTTTTCGCTAAGCTTTGCTGATAGCAGATCAATGGCAAGGTGTTGTTTCTGCCCGGTAGCATAGGCAGCACCCAGCAGGCCTACCCAGATCAGAAGAAAACCGGCCAGCTCGTCGGTAAAGGAGCTGGGGTTTCCCAATAGAAAGCGGCTGGCAACCTGCCAAAGCACGTTGATCACCAGGATTCCCATAAATATGGTAACCAGCCAGCCCAGAATTTTGTCAACAGTTTTTTTGTGGGACATAGTTTTATTATTGTAGTTCCTGAATTCTCTTAATTAAGTCGTATAGTCTTTCATCCTGCTTATAGGCTTCAAACAGGGGCGCTACCATATCGATAAAGGGCTGCTTATCGGGATAAGAAACCTGCACCCCTGCTTCCTTTACCATTTGCAGGGAATGAAGTTCTGACTCCAGCCACAAATCACGTTGCACTACGGCCGATTCATCCGCAGCCTCCTGCAGCCATTGCTGCTCCTGGGGTGTAAGCCGGTCCCATATTTTGGTACTTATGAGCAACACATCGGGGATGGTAGTGTGCTCATTGATGGAGTAGTACCTGCAAACCTCATAATGATAGGAAAGGAAAAAGCTTGGGGGGTTGTTTTCTGCGCCATCCACCACGCCCCCCTGCAAGGCGGTATAAAGCTCACCCCAGGATATGGGCGTGGGCGAACCGCCAAAAGCCCTTACCATGTTCACAGCCGAAATACTGGGCATCACCCTGATCTTTAATCCTCTCAAGTCATCCGGATGATTAATGGGTCGATCCTTTGTGTAGAAGCTTCGGCTGCCCGCATCGTAAAAGGTAAGCCCCCTGAGCCAGAATTGCTCACCATCCTGCAGGATCTCGCGACCTATTGGCCCGTCGAATACCCTTTGGGAATGTTCGCGGCTCACAAAAATATAAGGCAAACCCAATACCCGGTAAGACGGGGCAAACCCTTCCATTACGGCGGCGGAAACTTTGGTTATACCAAGACTGCCGATTTGCAGCATTTCCAGGTTTTCGCGTTCTGATCCCAGCTGACCACTGGGATATACATCAATGCGCATTTGCCCTTCAGATTTCTCATACACCCGTTGGGCCATATACACCATTCCTTTATGAACAGAATGGCTGGGATCAAGCCCGTGGGCCAGTTTAAGCACCGTTGTTTGTTCGCCCTCCATACATGAAGTAAACAGTAACGGCAGGACTATCACTAAAATAACGCACAGAAACCCCGTACGACAGTTGGCATTTTTATACATAATTATATATTCACTGGTTCAATTATTAGTCACTTAATTCTTAACAAAGCATTTACAACTTTTTCTTTCTCAGGCGCTTCAGCATATTGGAAGCATTTCGCGCTTTATCCTCAAGCAGCTTGAAGTTTTTGCCTGCAATAATTTCTTTTGTTATGAGCTGAGAACCCATTCCTACGCAGGTTACCCCAGCTTTAAACCATGCTGAAAGGTTTTCTTCCGTAGGTTCAACCCCTCCCGTTGGCATGATGCTGGTCCAGGGCATTGGCCCTTTTACAGATTTTACAAATTCAGGACCCCCTACTTGTGTTCCCGGGAAGATCTTTACAATCTCTGCCCCCAGTTCTTCTGCCCTAGAAATTTCAGTAACAGAGCCACAACCCGGCGACCAAAGAACCTTACGGCGGTTGCAAACCAATGCCATATCTTCTTTTAAAACGGGGGAAACAATAAAATTCGTCCCCAATTGCATATAAAGCGACGCGGTACCTGCATCCATTACCGAACCAGTACCCAGAATTACTCCCGGCAACTCCCCGGATACCCTTTTATTTAAAACCGAAAAAACTTCATGGGCATAATCACCACGATTGGTGAATTCAAAAACAGGTAACCCACCATTATAGCAGGACTTGATCACATCAAAACAAATATCAGGATCTGGATGATAAAATACCGGTATGATACCGGCCTTTTCCATAGCTTGTGCTGTTTGTATCCTTGAAAAACGTGCCATATGTTTTTTTTAAATTATGTGCAAGCGGTTGCACAAAAATAATTATCTTTGTCGAAAATTCATGTATTCGGTGAAAATTTTTTTATTTAAATTTTACCAAAAACCCTATGCTGCTGATTAGCAATGAGATACCAACTAATTAGTTGTTCAATAAAAAAAAAGGTACCCGCAGTTATTCAGAAATATTTAAGATAAGTGATGGCAGGGAAGAAAAAATATACGATCCACGAAATTGCTAAAGAGCTTAATACCACCTCTTCAACGGTGTCGCGGGCCCTTCAGAATAACCCCCGCATCAGCGCCAGGATGCGCAAAGCAGTTCAGGACCTTGCAGCTTTACACAATTATCAACCTGACTTCAGGGCCTCAAGCCTGGCTAAAGGTTATGGAAAAACCATAGGAGTGCTTGTACCCAAAATTGATCGTCATTTTTTCTCTACCGTACTAAGTGGTATTGAAGAAGTTGCTGCTGCGAATACTTATAATGTACTGGTTTGTCAATCCTTTGAATCCTTTGAAAAAGAACTGGATCTGGTAAAAAACCTTATGAATGGAAAGGTGGACGGGCTCATTGCGTCCATATCCATTGAAACAAAACAAGCCCCGCACTTTGAGCATGTTGTTGAAAAGGGATTGCCCCTGGTTTTTTTCGACCGGGTTTGTGAGTCAATCAATGCCAGTAAAGTACTAATTGATGACTATGCCGGTGCTTGTATGGCAATGGAGCACCTTATTAAAAATGGTTGCCGGAAAATTGCCCACTTTGCTGGCCCACAACATATTAATGTATATCGCAATCGCACGCGTGGCTTTTACGACATAATGCAAAAGCATAACCTGGAGATCAACAAAAAACTGGTATTTGAGAATGTGATAACACGTGAAACCGGCTGCCAGGCCATGCAAAGAATTATTGCCTCAAAGGATTTACCCGATGCCATATTTTCTTCCGGGGATTATTCTGCCCTTGGTGCCATTTTATGTGCCCGGGAATCAGGAATAAGAATACCCGATGAAATTGCGTTTACCGGTTTTGCGAACGAACCGTGGGATTCATTCTTTGACCCGCCCCTTACTTCGGTTGACCAACATGCTTTTGAAATTGGCAAACAATCAGCTGCACTGCTAATCCAGGAGATTGAAGATCATCAATCTACTTTTGTCCCTCGCACTATTACCCTAAACCCTGAATTGATCATCAGAAAATCTTCCCTGAAAAAAATAATAACATTACCTGTTATTCAAAGTGAAGAACTTAACAATGGCCAATAAAAAAATAAAATCAATCATATTAACCATTAAATAATTCAACATCATGAAATATTCAATCAGATACGCAACACACCCACAGGATTTCAAATCCTACGATACGAACAGGATACGCAAAGAATTCCTGGTAAGTGACATTTTTATGCAAGATGAAATCAACCTGGTTTACTCCATGTACGACAGATTTATTGTTGGCGGGGTAAAACCCGTAAACCAAAAAGTAAAACTGGAAACCATCGATCCTATTAAAGCCGACCACTTCCTGCACCGCCGCGAAATGGGTGTCATCAATGCAGGGGGTGCCGGTAACATCACCGTTGACGGAAAAATTTATGAGGTGCAACACAAGGAGGCACTTTATATAGGTATGGGCGACAAAGAAGTTTCCTTTGAAAGCCAACAGGCCTCTCAACCTGCCTTGTTTTACATCAACAGTGCCCCTGCACACCGTTCGTTCCCCGACAAACTTGTAACCCTTAACGATGCCCGCAAACTCGAACTGGGTTCACTTGAAACCTCCAATGACCGCACTATCAATCAGCTCATTATTAGTGGCCTGGTGGAAACCTGCCAGCTTCAGATGGGCATGACCCTGCTCAAGCCTGGCAGTGTTTGGAATACCATGCCCCCCCATGTTCACTCGCGCAGGATGGAAGCTTACTTTTATTTTGAAGTGCCCGAAAACCAGGCCATTTGCCATTTTATGGGGGAACCCAATGAAACCCGCCCCATCTGGATGAAAAATCACGAAGCCGTACTTTCACCATCCTGGTCAATTCACGCTGCTGCCGGCACATCAAACTATGGCTTTATCTGGGGCATGGCCGGTGAAAACCTGGATTATGCCGATATGGATATGGCCAGCATATCTGACATAAGATAGAAGCAAACTTATCTGAAATCAAAAATCTGAAATCTGAAATCTGAAATCTGAAATCAAAAATCAAAAAAATGTCACTAAACCTATTTGATCTCACAGGAAAAACAGCACTGATAACGGGCGCCACCCACGGATTGGGGATGGCCATGGCCAAAGGGCTCGCCAATGCCGGTGCAAAAATCATCATTAATGACCTTGCCCAGGACCGTATAGATGCGGCCCTTGAAGAATATGCAAAAGATGGTATAAATGCAACAGGCTATGTTTTCGATGTTACCGATGAAAAAGCGGTCTCAGAAATGATAAAGCTGATGGAAGAGCAGGTTGCCCCGTTGGACATCCTGGTAAACAATGCCGGGATCATCAAACGGGTCCCCATGGTTGATATGGAAGTGAGTGAATTCCGTCAGGTAATTGACATCGACCTGGTAGGGCCCTTTATTGTAGGGCGCACTGTAGCCAAAAGCATGATTGCCCGCAATTCGGGCGGCAAGATCATCAACATCTGCTCCATGATGAGCGAGCTGGGCCGCAACACCGTTTCCGCTTATGCCGCGGCCAAGGGTGGCCTAAAGATGCTTACCCGCAACATGGCCACCGAATGGGCCAGGTTTAACATCCAGGCCAATGGCATTGGCCCGGGCTATTTTGCTACATCGCAAACTGCCCCCATCAGGGTTGGTGGCCATCCCTTCAATGAGTTCATCATTCACCGTACCCCTGCCGGACGATGGGGTGATCCCAATGAACTGCAAGGCGCAGCTATCTTCCTGGCGTCGGCCGCATCTGATTTTGTTAATGGGCACATCCTTTACGTGGATGGCGGCATACTTGCTACCATTGGCAAACCATCCAATGAGCAATAATTTCAAAAAACCTATAAAAAAAGAAATCATGAAAAGCCTTCAATCTCTTCTATTGGCTGTTGTTGTGGCACTTATCAGCATATCCTGCCAGAAAACAGAAACCTACATTGTTTTAACCAATGACACTCCTTACGACCGGGTTGATGAACCCGTGATTATCAGCAGGGCCGACCTGGAAAAGCAAACGGGAAAGATTGCCAATGGCTTTGTACCTATGCTGGAAGCAGAGAATGGAATGGTTATCCCTTCCCAGGCAGATGACATAAACGGTAATGGCACCTGGGACGAGCTGTTTTTGCTGGCAAACGTGCCAGCCAACTCCCAGGCCCGTCTTTCTGTTTCACTGGTAAACCCCGGCCAGCTGCCGGTTTTCATACAAAGGAGCAATGTCTGGCTGGCCCGTCCCCAGGATGACGGCACCTACAAGGAAGTAAAGGAAGCAAAACGGCCTGCCATTTCGCGCGAAAACCATACTGAAACCCGAAAACATTTCCAGTTTGAAGGGCCCGGATGGGAAAATGACCGGGTAGGGTTTCGTATCTATTTTGATGATCGCAATGGCATCGACATCTTCGGGAAAACTACAGAAATAATGATCCTTGAGAATGCCGGAATAGATGAAGACTACCATGTTTTGCAGGAATGGGGTATGGATATCCTTAAAGTAGGAGCCTCGCTGGGTGGCGGTTCCATTGCCCTTGAGGTGGATGGCCATTTACACAGGGTTGCACCCGGCTCAGATGGGTCATACAAACTCATTGCCAACGGCCCCCTGCGCTCAATCTTTCAGTTAAAGTATGATAACTGGGATATTGAAGGGAACCCGTTCAATGTAGTGCACGAAATTACCATGTATGGTGGTGCATGGTATTACCAGAGTGATGTATCCGTAGAAGGTAATGCAGGGGATGTAGCCATCGTTACCGGCATTACTACCCTTGACCTTGATGAAAAACAGGCAAATTTCACGGATCATGAAAACGGGATTATCTCCCTTTCAACCCATGGCAGGCAGGCCATTGAAGGCGAATACCTGGGCATGGCGGTAATGCTTGAAAGGGACAATTTCCTGGGATATGATCACCTTGACGGGAATGCTGAGGATATCGTTGAATCCTTTATCGTTCGCATGAACAAGAGCGACCAGCCAACTTCTTTTAAGTTTTACTCTGCCTGGGAGTTTTCCGATCCTGATTTTGCTTCCGCAGAAAAATTTGAAGAACTACTTAAAGCTGATGCGCTGAGAATGGGCAGCCCGGTTAGGGTGGATGTCAAATAAACACGCATAGAACAATACTACTTTATATTTTTTTCTTTTAAGCTGGTTTCACTTGCTTAGTTAGCTTTATGGATTATTAACACATTAACTATTTTGCCATGCGAAAACAATTACTGAAAATCATGGGAATTGCCCTGCTGTTGTCGGCATGTGGCGAAAAGACGGAAAAACAACTATTCACGGCAGATGATGCCAGGAAAACCCTTGACTTCGCTGCAACACAATATACCCATAAAATGGCTGCATTGCCTGATACTCTGGAACCCCGAACATTTCAGGGCGACACCATGGTCTATTCAGGCATTTACTGGTGGACAAGCGGTTTTTATCCCGGAAGTCTCTGGTATCTCTACGAATATACCGGTGATGAGAAATTCAGAAATGAAGCTCACAAACGCACCATGCGTCTTGAACCCATAAAAAATGTAACTACTGACCATGATGTAGGGTTTCAGCTTTACTGCAGCTTTGGTAATGGATTGCGATTAACAGGCAATGAAGAATACATCGATATCATGCTGACGGGTGCTCGTTCACTGGCAACAAGATACAATCCGGTAATAAAATCCCTGAAATCATGGGATTGGGCTACCAGATGGCAATTCCCTGTGATTATAGACAATATGATGAATCTGGAGCTACTTATGTGGGCTGCCCAGGAATCAGGAGATGATTCATTTCAAACCATTTCTGTTGAACATGCTTATACCAGTCTTATCAATCATTATCGCGATGATTTTAGTTGCTACCATGTGGTTGATTTTGATCCCCAAACCGGTGAAGCTTTGCAAAGAAATACCCACCAGGGTTATGC
>SLIL01000102.1 GCA_007135645.1 Bacteroidales bacterium | reverse complement strand
TGGCCTACTTTATCTGGTCAACAGGATTTTCGCAGTATTATGGTAATTTTTACCGTGAAGTGGGGGATGCCCCGCAACATTGGGCCCTCAACCAACCCCTGAACAACTGGCGCAAAGACCAAATCGACTGGTCGATGCCAAACCACCGCATTCGCGATGATAACTTCAGGAAAATTTTTAACCAGAGAAAAATGCAAACCTTTGACCAACAAGGCTTTCAGGGAATCTGGGGCGACAGTTTCCAGCTCTCCTGGATGAGCCAGCTCGATTATGCCACCGGCAGGGGCGGCTCCATGCAGCGCGAATGGTGGGAACAGATAGCCCAATGGACCCAGAACAATATCGCCTTCATGTCTGAGAGTGTTTCCATTCCAGGGCTAAGCTGCTCCATTGAGGTAGCCGACTGGGAAGAGAGCTACTGGGCATTTCAGCATGTGAGCAAATGGCTGCGCAACGGCGAACACCGCCACTACAACACCCAACAGCTCGACAGCCTCAGCTTCCTGCTCATGGCCAACCGTGGCGGCTTATCTTTCGATATCCTAGAATGGTCTTACTGCGACCAATACTGGACAGCCACCGATATCGTACCCAATTTTACACGCTATGCCAGTGAATACATGGCTGCGCTCCCGTCTATGAGCAGGCCTTATATCCTGCCACAGGAGAATGGGATGCTTTACCTGCCGTTTGAAACCGATCAGGAAGCTGTATTTTTTTCGTTCACCACGATGCCAATCCCTGGCGATCTGCTGGCCGGTTATATCCTCACAGATGAGCCGGCAGAACAATTCCGGAAGTTTTATACTTACAGATTGAAGGGTGAAAATATCCTTCAGGCTTTTGGCATTGAAACGCCTGTCCTGGACGATGAGCGCCGGGATTACCGTTACAACCCATTTGAATATATATGGCCCAATGATTAAATGGTTTTAGTATGATGAAGCATTGCGTTTTGCAGATCCTTATGGTTCTGATCTTTCTGTTTCAGGGTTTCTCACAGATCATCCTGGAGTATGGGCAGGATTCCATCATCGTTACAGAACCCCTGCCAGGCAATATTTTTGAACCCCGCGATGAACCGGTCATTTTCTCCAACATAAAAAACGGGATGCTCAAAACCTATAGTGAAGAGCTGAAACAATTGGGCATACAGTTTCGTAATGGCACCGTAAATATCATGTACAACCCTGTTATGCTATCTCCTGAGCCCGACTCGCTCTGCCGGGAAAGGGATTGCACGGATCGTTCATGGCACAGCTCACCCATTTTTGGGGTGCATGGCAAAGGAACAAAGCTTATCTACCACGGCCCTGTTTTCAAGGGTGACAACACATATACAAAAACTTCCCTGGCGCTCTTTGATCATGGACATTTTATTTTTGGGAAAGATGTAGTGGTTGACCTGGTCTATCCACGCTATGGGAATTACACCCGACAGCTATGGGTTTTTGGCGATGGTACCGGAACCTTTGAATTGGAAGAAGGCTTTGTTGCCGACCGTTCAGAACAAGGCACTACCAATGTAAGTTTTGGCTCGGTGCGGTTGAGCAATGTAAACTTTGTCACCCACAATTCTGAGGCTATCCCCCATTATTATATGGCAGATGATGAAAATCCCGACCTTGTTCTTCGCAATGCCCACCTGGTTTTTGAAAATGAACCCGGTGGCCGGTGGATTGTTATGACCAATAAGCAGCATTACGAAGGTGGAATCCAGGTATTTACCCATAGCGAAATACAAACCCACCAGAACCTGTTGCTCAACGGATGGATCAATCACTGGCCCAACAAAAACTACCGCGATTATGGAGGCATTGTATTTTATAACGACAGCCTTACCCTTACCAAAACCGGCCCGGCCACTCTTACCCTGGATTGCGACCTCATGTTTAACCCCGGTTCAGTAATCGATGTAAGGGAAGGAACCCTGGTTTTTAAAAAAGATGCCTTCCAAAAATACGATCATACACCCCGTAATGTAGAGCACGGGCAACACCTGACCCTGCTACTGGCTGAAGGAGCTGTTTTGCAGGCCAAAACACCCACCCTGCATCTCCACAAGCTTGTGGCAGATCCCGGAAGTACTGTTATCCTCACACCCGGAAATCAAATCCTGGCCAATGAATACCTCTTTCATGGCAACCTGATCATTGATCTGGAAAAAACCAACCATGCAGGCACCTGGCAGCTCTTTGATAAACCTGTTGAGATCTCGGAAGAGAACATTACACTGCAAAACCTGGCCAAAAAACTAAAGGTTGATCTTTCGAACTTAAAAAAATCGGGCACTATAGAATTGATCCAATCCCCATAAAAACCCATTTAAGGTGTTAAATATACTTATTTGCGGAAAAATACAGAATAAATGCCGGTGGTTTTAAAAAATTATTACTACATTTAACGGAAGAAACAAACTAATTAGTAGAAATAATCACCAAACCCATTGAACCATGAATAATTCCCTACCCCCCCACGGCACCCACACAGAAGATGATGTCTATCTTACTGTTTATTTGAATAGTTTCGAAGAAGAGATCAATGAGAAACTGAGTCTCCACAACAGGGATTATTTTTTTATCCTCTGACACCTCCTCCAATAACAACCCAAACCCCGGGCAAAGCCGAAAAAAGATTTCGTCTTAACCCGGGGTTTAACATTTCCATTGCTTATTTCTTACCTCAATATGGTCACTTTAACCACATGCAAGTCTTGTCCCTGAATGAGTTTCAGCAAATACACCCCTTGCGGTACACCTGAAATATCAAGCCTGATCTCACCTGCTGCAACCTGTTGCTCCATGACAGTTTACTCAGGAAGTGTTACAAATCCATCGGGGACAGCCTACCTCAATTCCAGAACCAGTGCTGTATTGGCCGGTATGGTCCAGTTTCTTTCCATGGGAAAGGATTGCCCGGTAACTATATCGTATGCCAGCTGGTAGCCATAAGTAACTTCAGCGAAACGACTGATATCAAGCGGCATTTCGCGATCATTGTTGTTGAGCACCACCATTACGGTTTCCTCCTCATTGTAGCGGAAATAGGTGTAAATGTTATCCTGTGGGACAAAGTGCCTGAGCCACCCGAAGTGCAATACCTCTTTGTTTTTGCGGTAATTGAACAGCAGGCTGATGTAATCTACTATTGCGTTTTGCTCATCTGTACGCCCTTCGCGGGTAAATGCATTGACCGGATCATCGGGCCATCCTCCGGGAAACCTTACCCTCAGCAACCCGTGCCCGTCGTGCTCATAGGCCGACTCAAGGGTTTCTATGCCTGTGTAAAGTTGGGGAATTCCCCTTGTGGTGGCAATAAAAGCGATGGCCATTCTCAGCTTATCCATATCATCACCTACCCTGCGCAGGAAACGGTTGGTGTCGTGGTTATCGCCAAAGATCACCAGGTTGTAAGGATCGGTATAGAGGAAGTCCAGCGACAGGCTGTTGTAGAGCCGCATCATTCCCGAAGCCCAACCCTGCTCTTCGTTGAAAGCCTGCCCAATGGCATCGTAAAGGGAAAAATCAAACACAGCGGGAATGTTGGAGTCATACCCATCATGGCGGGGCTTTCCTCCCTGGAAATAACTGGTAAGCGCAGGTTCACCGCTCCATGCCTCACCTACGATATTATAATTGGGGTATTCGGTCATCAGATACCTGCCCCAATCGGCCATAAATTCTTTTTCAGCATAGGGCTGCGTATCCATGCGTATCCCCTGGATCCCTGAATATTCGATCCACCAGACACTGTTCTGGATCAGGTAGGTGGCCAGCAGCCGGTTGCGCTGGTTCAGATCGGGCATGTTTACATCAAACCATCCGTCCATCATCTGCTTGTAATCTGCCTGGGCAAAGTGCGGATCAAGAATGGT
>SLIL01000127.1 GCA_007135645.1 Bacteroidales bacterium | reverse complement strand
TCGCCAGGACCGGAATCCGGACTATTTCAGAAGCAGATTGATATTTGAGCCTGAACCCGGGCAGGAACCCCGAAGAAACATGGATCCCAGTAAACTCAGATGCCCCACCTGGCGATAACAAAGATATTTGCAATAATTTTTAACCACCCTATAATTATTCACCCTAAACCTATATAATGATGCGGATCAAATTCTACCTGGTTCTGTTTGTTGCTCTTTCTGTCTGTGGTATTGCAGCAGGGCAAAACTCGTTTGAAGAACTTAAAAAGGAAGTAAGTCAGTCCATAACTGCGGATGAGCTTATGTCGTATGTTGAAGAACTTACTCATCCCAGATACAAAGGCAGGCTTGCCGGTAGTCCGGAATATATGGATGTGGCCGGATATGTGGCCGGGTTAATGAAGGAATGGGGCATTGAGCCCGCTGGCGATGATGGAAGCTACTTCCAGTACTTTGAATGGCCCTATACCGAAGTCTTTTCCACCGGAAGTTTCAGTCTTTTCCTTGATGGTGAAGAATTTACCTATGCAGCACCAGACGATTTTTACCCTGGTGCAGCCTCCGATAATGGATCGGTAAGGGCAGAAGTGGTTTTTGCCGGATACGGAATCTCTGCACCGGAACTGGGCTATGATGATTACGATCAACTGGACGTGAAAGGAAAAATTGTAATGATTGCCAGCCGGACACCTTACACCGGGCGCAATCCGGATACCTTAAATTTATGGGGCCCATACAGCAGCCCTGTTTACAAGGTGGAGAATGCTCAAAACCGGGGTGCCGCCGGGGTGCTTTACCTGGATAAGCTGGCCAGCCCTTCTATGCCTTTTTCTCCGGGTTTCTTCATGGTGCATATCGATGATCATGTTACTGAAAAGATATTGGGGATGCCCCTGAATGATAAGCTGGAGAAGATCAGGGAGTCAGGGAAGCCGCAATCTTATAAAACTAATTTTGAGGCAGCCATAAGCGCCGAGACCAAACACCATGGAATGGGCAAGACGGCCAATGTTATCGGGTTGATTCCCGGGTATGATCCCGAATTATCGCAGGAAGTGATCATCATGGGTGCACACCTGGATGGGCAGGGATACCTGGGCTTTGATTTACCTGGTGCACTGGATAATGCCTCGGGCGTGGCTGATGTGCTGGCAGCTGCAAGGGCATTGTCTGAATTTAGGGGAAAAATGAAACGCTCCGTGATGTTTATCTTTATCGGGGCTGAAGAAGTTGGGTTGGTTGGGAGCCAGATTTATTGCCAGGATCCCGTTTTTCCGGCTGAACAAACCTTGTTGTTTATGAACCTGGATATGGTAGGAAACGGAACAGGGCTTGCCCTGTGGCACGGAGAATCATATCCCGAACTTTTTGCCCACTTTGAAAGAAACAATGAATTGTATGTGCAAAGACCCCTGCGCACCAATGAAGGCTCCATGCCCATTGGCAGGCCCCGCACCGACGGATTGATGTTTATGATGCATGGTTTCAGAACTTTTCATGTGGGTACCACCGATCGTGTAAATCCCCTTTATTATCATGATCCCAGGGATACGGCAGAGCATCTGGTGCCAGAAATAATGCGCGATGTTTCCAGGTTATTGTTCCTGGGGGTGGTGGATATGGCCAATGATACCCGCATCAGGTCTTCGGAGATGTTTCTGATTCAATAGGTTCACTTTCGGCTTCATTCGTTATTTCGGCCGATGCCTCTTCTCTCTCATTTCCGTTGGAGGAATCCGCTGCATTTCCACTGATGGCTTCTTTATCAGAGGTTTCTGATCCATTCTCATTAGAGCCTTTCTCCTCACTTTTACCGGAGTTTTCAATTTTTTCCTCCAGGGCAGACGAAATTTTCTCAAGCTCGAGTTTCTTCCATTGTTCAATGGTTTTGCGGGCTATCTCAATCTCTGCATCCGTCATCTCCCTGACGGTAGTGCGGTTTACATCCAGCTCTTTCCGTATCACATTCTTGCTTTTTTCCTCCAGCAGGTGCAGGCTCTCGTAGGTTTCCTGTTCCAGTTTGGTGATCTGCCTCAGTTTGTTTTTGGCAAATACATGCTCGTGCTGCTCAAGCAGATCGTCGTAGGGGCCGCGGGGGGAAATGAGTTTCACCAGAATAGGAGCTGTTTCCACGGCAATAAATAAAAGAATAATGAACAGATTGGCCAGGTAAATGGCACGGCTTTCACGGGTGAGAACACCAAGGGCATCAATGCGGGCAGCAAAACCATCATACCTGTCAATGGTTACCCGCTGATTTTCAAATTCCTGTTCCCTAACCTGATAAAGATCCATGATCCTCTGGCTGAAATGCTCAATCTGGACAAGGTTCCTGTCGCGGGTGGCCTCCAGGTCTCGTTGTGCATCGTTGAGCTGCTGTTCCTTGATGCGGGCATTCCTGCCAATACCGGGAATCCCACTGGTAGCTGCTGAGGCAACACCAAAACGTTCCAGGTCATATTCCTCCTGCTTCTGGTTGCGAAACACTTCTTTTTCCCTGATCTCCTGGCGCAATTCAGCGATCTGACCCTGCAATTCTTCAATCTCGGGGTAGTTGTCTGCAATGGCTTCTTTGGTTTGGGAGATCTGTTGTGTCCTTTTTTCGTCAATGACCCGCATGATCTCCCTTTCAAAAATTTTAAGCTCCAGGGGTTTGGAGATCACAAAGGCCAGCAATACGGCAAGCATCAAACGCGGAATGGCCATGCTGATTTCCCTGAAGAAATTGTTTCGCTTTTTCATGCTGGAAACAATAAACCGGTCCAGGTTAAAGATCATACTTCCCCATACCAGCCCGAAGGCCAGTGCAATCCATTCAACCCTGAATACCGTATAGAGGGCATAAGCAGAAGAAATCGTTGCAAATACTCCGGTAAATAACACCGTGCCACCAATACCTGCGTACTTGTTGCTTTCGGTGGGGCATCGTTTCAGCAGCTGGGTATGAGCCCCGGAACAAAACCAGAAAAAATTACGGAAAAATTTCATGCCTAAGTTTTTTCAACCTTAAAATTAAACATTATTTGGGCCGGTAAATTGTAATTGTTTCAAAATAATTGGGTTGTCAGGATTGTGTGATGCACCTTCAACCGCCTATCGTGGAACATGCAGAGGATTCAAAAATTTTTGGTAATTCTGCCTCAGAGTTTACCTGTTTTTGTGTATAGCACTTAAACCTAAAGCAACTGAGCATTCTTTAAGCGATCAAATTCCTCCCTGTAATCGTACTGCAGGTCTTCGTGCAGGGTTGACAGGGCTTTCTCAATTTTATTGATTTGTCTCTGATAGATGTTTTCTGTTACCGGGTTTTTGTGGATGGGCAGGCCCGAGGAGGCAAGCCAGTTGCAATAATGCATCAGTAACTCCACTTCGGTTTGTTTGGAGCCGGCAAACTTAATGTATTTGTTCACCGTGCGCAGCACTTTGCGAATGGTTTTCTTTGCCAGGTAAATATTGCTTAAGCTCATCTGCCTGAGCTGGTTGCTTATATCCTCTTTTGCATTTTTGATGTATAAAGCCTGGTTGTCGGCCTCAAAAAGCAGGAACGAAAGCAGCTCTTTATTTTCATTGCTGTATTTTGCAAGGCGCAGGCAAATATCAGATAGTTCGCTGGCATTCAGCATCGCCAGTCCTGCTTTTATTTCGCTTATGGTTGCTGGTTGCATAAGTGGTTTTGATCGTTTGTAAAACGTTAATCGTTATTGTATGTCTTTCAGTTCATCAATTATACTGTCCAGTCCATTGATCTTGATCTCATAAACAGTATGCATGAGCATTCCCAGCTTGCCCTTTGGGAAACCCTGCCGTTGAAACCACTCCAGGTAATGAACGGGAAGATCGCAGATCATTCGCCCTTTGTATTGCCCGAAAGGCATTTT
>SLIL01000170.1 GCA_007135645.1 Bacteroidales bacterium | reverse complement strand
GGCTATAGATATAACTGCTGGTACACTTGGAGGAGTAGTATGGGATAAGGATACTCAAGACCCATATTTACTGACCAACGAACATGTGGTTAGTGATACAGGAAACAATGACCCCATGCATCCTCCGATTGGACATCCCATTGTACAGCCCGGACCTCTTGATGGAGGCACAAGTATGGCAGGTAAGCTTGTAAAAGTAGGGGGCATGAAGGAATCTGCTCTCCAAAACAAACCCTGTAATACAGGTAGTTATCAGAGATATTACCGAAAAGAAAAAAGCGGAAGAATATTTACGTGAAAGTGAAGAAAATTACCGCACGATATTTGAAAATTCGCCTATGGGGATTGCCCATTTTAATAAAGATGGCTCCATAACACGTATCAACCCCCCCTTTCTGAAAATAATTGGCGCCAAAGAGGATGTGAAGAACCGAAGTATTATGGATTTCGCTGACCCTTTACTTAAAGAAGCCCTTGAAAAACTCTTTACGAGCAGGGAGCCAATTTCCTATGAAGGCACTTATGACAATCCAGTAACAAATAATCCAGTTCCGGTACTTGTAAGACTTACTCCCATTAACAAGAAAAATATGGAGGAGGGTTTGCTCATCATTGAAGACCAAACAGATAAGATCAGGCAGCAGGAGCTGACAAAGCAAATTGCCGTTGCCAGGGAATCCGCAAGGTTTAAGCAAAACTTTCTTGCCAACATGAGCCATGAGATACGAACTCCCCTTACAGGAGTAATAGGAATGACCAATATGCTCAAAGAAACAACCATGAATGATAAGCAGAGGGAGTATATTTCCATTTTAAATCAGGCAGGAGAGGATCTAAGGGAGATCATCAACCAGGTGCTTGACTTCTCTAAAATCGAGGCAGGAAAAATATCGTTAAAAACTTCCTCTTTTCTTTTTAAGAACATTCCTCAAAAGGCTCAAATGTTGTTTCGCAGTATCTCAAAAAAAGATGTGGCATTTGAAACAGAAACTGATCCTTCTATCCCTGAATATATTGTTGCCGACCAGGTGAGGATCATGCAGATTATAAACAACCTCATATCCAATGCTGTAAAATTCACATCAGAGGGATCGATTAAAATTAAGTCGGAATTGCTTCACAAGCACAAGGATAATCAATACACCATTAAAATATCCATATCCGATACAGGCATAGGTATTTCTCATGAGGCCCAACAATTGCTTTTTACTCCATTTACACAAATTGAGGAAGAAGCCGATCGCCAATATGAAGGAACAGGCCTGGGACTTTCCATCTGCAAAGAACTGGCCCGAATGCACGGGGGAGAAATTGGAGTTGAAAGCACTCCCGGAAAGGGCAGCACATTCTGGTTTACCTTTACCGCTTCAAAAGCTGAATC
The DNA here is from genome assembly GCA_007135645.1 of Bacteroidales bacterium. Taxonomy (GTDB): domain Bacteria; phylum Bacteroidota; class Bacteroidia; order Bacteroidales; family UBA7960; genus SKVR01. The sequence goes on along the minus strand of SLIL01000170.1, from coordinate 2,505 downwards.
CCTGGAAAAAGACTTAAAAGTAACCATTCCTGATGAGGAGATCATCAAAAAGAACCTCAGGGTGTTACTGGCTGAAGACAAAAGAACAAACCAGATGGTATTAAACATCTTCCTATCCTCGCTGGGATTTAAGGTTACCATCGTTTCCAACGGTGAAGAAGCAATCAATGCTTTTGAACCAGGAAAATTTGACCTGATCCTGATGGATGTTCAGATGCCGGTTATGAACGGGATCATTGCCACCCAGGAACTGAAAATAAAATTTAAAGATCTGCCTCCGGTAATTGGCCTTAGTGCCTATGCCCTGGAAGGTGACCGCGAAAAACATATCCGACTTGGAATGGACGATTATTTGACAAAGCCTCTTGAGAAAGAGGAACTAATACGTGTTTTAAAAACGTTTGATTTTATTTAATAAATCTACCCAACACAAGAGAAGTGAAAGCAGACAAAGGCACCAACTTCGATTTTTCCAACCCGAAAGATATCAAAACCCTCAGGAATATCATTATTGATTATTCCATGGTTATTTTTTCAATTATTGGCATCACTGCGCTCACGATCATTATTCTAACCCTCTTTAGAGATGGGTTTACTAAACCCATTGAATTAATAGTTTATATTACGGCAACCACTCTTCTGATCACTGCCACTGTGTTCAGAAAAAAACTCAGCCTTGAAGTAAAGATCTACCTGATCTCATTATTAATACTTGCAGTGGTAGTGGCAAATTTTCTTGGATTCGGATTGATTGCCAATGCAAAAGTATTCATTGCCGTTTTCCCCGTTTTTATATCCTTCATACTACCTTTAAAAAGGTCAATTCTGGTCCTAATGTTTTTTATCCTGGTAATGGCAGTATTCGGGGTTCTTTACTCGCAGGGTATTCTCACCTATACTATCGACACCGAAGAATACGCAACCATGCTATCAAGCTGGATTGTTGGGATCATAATAATCCTATACTTATCAGTGGGTCTTTTATTTGTAGGCCACTTCTACAGCAAGGCATTGATTAACAATTACCAAACCATAAAGCAACAAAATCAATTGCTCATTGATAAGGAAAGAAAATATCGCTTGCTTTACGAAACTTCCAATGATGCTATTGTAATGATCAAAGATGAAAAATACGTAGATTTTAATGATAAAACTCTCGAATTGTTTCAATGCTCCAAAGAATACCTTGTAAATAAGGCACCCTGGCAATTGAGCCAATCGCATCAGCCTGATGGGATAAGTTCAAAAGAAAAAGCAAAAAACATTTTTGAAAAAGCAGATAAAGGAGAGGCTCAAACTTTCGACTGGCAGCACACCAGACCCGATGGCTCACTGTTTGACGTTTCCATCAGCCTGAATATGATAAATATTGACGATTCCCATTATATACAGGCAGTTTTGAGAGATATCACAGAGAAAAAGCTATATGAAAAAGAGCTGGAGGTATACCGTAAAAGACTCGAAAACCTGGTAAACGAAAGAACCCAGGAACTGGAAGCAACCAACCAGGAGCTGGAGGCCATTAATGAAGAGCTGACAAGCACCAACGATGAATTATATACACAACAAAAGCAGCTTGAGCTTACCCTGAATCAACTTAAAGAGACCCAGAAGCAACTCATACAGTCAGAGAAGATGGCTTCACTGGGTATTCTAACTTCAGGCATTGCACATGAGATCAACAATCCCATCAATTTTATCAGCAGTGGTGTGATCGGGCTGGAGATGGAGATCAAAGAATTAATGGGGTCATTGCAAGAATACAGAGAGATCAGCCGTAAGACACTACCTGAAAGCCAGCAAAAGATGCTTAATGACATCGACCAGAAACATGACATTGAAAGTGCTTTTAATAACATCCCCCGATTGATCGAGTCTATCCAAACCGGCATTGACCGAACCATTCATATTATAAGGGGCCTGAGGACTTTTTCGCGTATGGATAGCGGCGAAAAAAGCGAGGCCAATCTCCATGAAATAATTGATTCTACACTTACTATCCTGCACAACAAATACAAAAACCGCATTACCATTCATAAAGACTATTGCCAGCATGGTCAGATCAAATGCTATCCCGGCAAACTGGGTCAATTATTGCTGAACCTCATATTGAATTCCATTCAGGCCATTGAAGAAACCGGCAATATTTATATAACCTCCCAATTTGAGGTAAAAGAAAAAAAATATATCATCAGGATCAAAGATGATGGCCCCGGTATTCCCAGGGAGAATCATTCAAGAGTATTTGATCCGTTTTTTACCACAAAGCCAGTGGGACAGGGCACCGGGCTGGGCTTATCCATTAGCCTGGGAATTGTGAAAGATCACGGGGGAATGATTACCTTTACATCCAATACAGAGAAAGGAACGGAATTTCTGGTTACCTTGCCTGAAAGCTAAAAAAAATACATACCAATGGCATCAATTCCGGATATAACATCAAGGATACTATTCGAAGACAATCACCTAATTATCGTAAACAAACTCTCATCGGAAATTGTACAG
>SLIL01000439.1 GCA_007135645.1 Bacteroidales bacterium | reverse complement strand
GTATGCTCACTCAGGAAAAGCCTTTCGGCCATTTCACGATTGGTAAGTCCCTGCTCCAGTACCCTGAGCACTTCCAGTTCGCGTTTGCTAAGGGGCTCGGGCAGCACCTGGCAGAAACGTTGCAGCTTCAGCTGCCGGTCTTCGGTAAGTGCAACTTCATTTAATGCAACGGTCTTTAGTAATTGTTTACGTTGTTTGCTGTTTGCACGTAGAATAACTCCTCCGGCAATTAGCAACACAGAAAGAAGCATTCCCAGTCTGAAATACATTTTTTTCTTCCTGCTTTCTTTTAAAAGCAATTCCTCCTGAAACCGGATGGTTTTTAATTTGTCAGCCAGTTCAAAACGAACCTGCATCTCCTCCTGTGCCCATAGCTTGCTTTCCTGGGTAAGGCTGTCTACAAGAATGCTATGCTCCATCCAGCTGTTGTGTGCCAGTGCATGGTCACCTATGAGGCTGGCGGCCACTGCTTTTTCCCTGAGTGTTTGCCTGAGCAGCTCCAGGCGGCCCGAGGCAAGGGCTGCATTATAGGCCCTTTTGATTTTTTCCAGCCCTTCCACGGGATTGTTTCTTTTTACATCCACAGCACCAAGGTAGTTTAAGGCAGCGATCCACTCATGGCTGCCAGGCCTTGAAATCTTTTCCAGTCCTGCTTTCAGGTGCACTTCAGCGCCATCAATATCATCCATGTTGTACAATGCCACGCCGATACCTATACTGATGTTGGCCAGGTTATCATGGGAAATTCCGCTGACCGTCCAGGACAACTGTTCAGCTCTCTGCAGATATTTCAGGCTGTTTTCATAATCCTGCAGGTAGGAATAAGCCAGGCCCATGTTATAAAGGGTATTGATCATGCCTATGCTGTCCCCTTCCATAATTTTTATGTCCAGTGATCTGTTATACATATCCAGTGCCTGTTCGTACCTTCGTTGCAACCGATAGATCACACCAAGGTTGTTAAGCGCATGATTCACTCCCTGCAAATACGCAATGGAATCTGACAGCTCATAGGCCTGATGATACCATGCCACAGCATAATGGTAATTCCCGGCATAATAATGCGCAACACCCATAGCATTGTATAATTTGGCTATGCTTAAGTTATCATCGTGCTGATCAGCAATTTGCAAGGCATGATGGTAAATGGTAAAGGCCGAATCGATACCGTATTTGATTTCCCGCGCCAATGCCTCCTGGTAAAGGCTCCATATCTGGCCCTGCACGAAATCTATTTCCGTGGCCAGCTGAAAAGCCCTTCGCCCATAGTGTATGGCTGAATCTGAATCAACAGGTTGATAGTAATAGGCAATATCGCGCAACATCCACACTTTATTGGTATCGGGCGCTGAATAGGTAAGCTGATGCTTCAGGCTGTCTTTAATGGAAGGGGTTGCAAAAGTGGTAGTTTGAATTCCTGCAAATAAGAACTTAAACATCCAAAACCATGCAAAACCGCACAAAATAATTCTGCTTCCTGTTAATCTCTTCATAGGTAAATACTAATTTTCCGGCAACTATTATCCTTGCTTTATCTACCTTAAAGATACTAATCAAAAAATTAAAACGCCAGTTTTAATGTATTTTTATTCCAATGTGGACATGCAAAAAGTACCAGAAACATTTTATGCCTGCCGGGGGCAAACTTCTTTTCTTAAAAAATGATGAACAGGAAAACTACCTTCTTTACTATTCCAGTTGTCTGAATTCGCGCAAGATGGATTCCAGCTCCTGAATGTATCGGTTTCCGATCATTCCTTCATTTTTCCATTGGTCGATCTTTTGCTGAAAGCGCTGGTTCACCTCCCTTAATCCAGGGCATCCCATAGCAGGTTGTGCAACTGCCGGCCCAAAGTTGATTTGTCTGATAGCAAACTGAATCCCTGAATAGTTGGAAAAGAAAACGATTCTATCAATGAGTGATGCATCCATATCGCTCAGATCCACTTCAGCCACGTCCACTGCAAGATCAAGAGGCACCCTCAGTGTCCGCAGGGTCGATCCCTGGTTGTCTAATACCTGTACAGTAAGATTGTAATTGGTCTGGTGAAAATCCCTTCCTGTAAACCCGGTAACCGAAGCTACAAGCTGCATCCTGTTGGAAGATACATTGGATACATAAGGCCATTCATCTATACGCATCCCTCCCCTTACAACAAGTACATCGTTAAAAGAAGCGCCCTCTTTATGAAGCCTTGCCCCGGCAAGATTACTCTGATGAATATAGACAGCCGTTGCAGGTGCAGCTGTATAAGAAAAAGAGGTGATGTTGTAACGGCCACCGGAGCGACCGTGTGAAAGCTCAATTGACTTTACCAGACGGCCGCGCTGCCAGATAAGGTCAGTAGAGATGGTAGATACCCTTGTATTTGTTCCCGGAAACTCCAGCCTCACACTTTCAATCATTCCATCATCATAAATAACCCTCAGGTTTATGTTCTGATCTGTAGGCATATTGGCAAGGGAGCGGATATCCATGGTTACACCTGCAATTTCGAGGTTTACGTTTTCCCATACTACAGAGCTGTAAATACGAAGCGTCATATCCCGGGCAGTTACCTCACTGGCGTCACGGGCATCGGGGTTCTCAACTTTCCAGTTCGACATGGGAACCGGAGTTTGTGAATAAGACGGGCTGAAAAGCACTAAAACTGCCAATAAAGCAGCAATACAGAATAGTTTTTTCATGATGAGATGTTTTTGGTTTAGAATGGATTTCAGGCTTAAATTCCAGCAATATTTAATCTACCATCAAATACTTTGTTAAATTAATTTGCTTTTCAAAAGTATGGATTTTTTTTGAAAAACCAGAATTAACCTATGAGTATACTCTGAAAATCCATTTTATAATGCTGCTGAAAAAACAGTGATTATAACTCACATAATTTAATAGGTTGCGGACTCCCCCTCTTAGGGGGATGGGGGGTATTGTACTTTTCAGAGATGGCTAATCTGTGAATTCTAAAAAACCGTTAACACAAGATTTAGTGACGCAAGGGTAGTCATAATGATCACCAGCCAGCGGAAAGGTTTTTCGGGAATGATCTTTACAATGTGAATGCCCAGGATCCCTCCTGTAATGATTACAGGAAGCATTATAAGGTTCAGGGTGAAGGTTTGCGGGGTAATGGTTTCCCACACAACAATATGGAAGGGGATCTTGAACAGGTTGATCACCAGGAAAAACCAGGCTCCCGTGCCAATCAGCACATTCTTGGGCAGTTGCATGGCCAGCAGATACAGGCTCATGATGGGGCCAGCCGCGTTGCCAATCATGGTACTGAAACCGCCACTGATGCCGAAGAAACCACCCCAGAACCAGTTGCCCTGCAAGGGTTTGGCAAACTTGAGCTGCTCGCGCCATATCATTACCGGCAGGCCTCCCAGGATAAAGATTGCCATGATGGCTTTAAAGGTATTGTCGTTGATCACTTCGCCCACCCAGATGGCGATGATGACCCCGGCGGCTGCAAATGGAAACAGTTTCCAGAGGTGTGGCCAGCTGGCATGACGGCTATAATAGATCACGGCTACGATGTCGGCCATGGACAGCATGGGCAGCAGCAAACCTGCCGATACTTTCCCACCAAAAAAGCTTGCCAGCAAAGGGGCTACCAATGTCCCCAGTCCAAACACACCCGTTTTTGCCATGCCGGTAAACAGGGCCGAAATGATCAGCACGATCCATAATCCGCCATCCATGGTTTCCAGTGATACCATTCCACTCATTTTTTTCTACATGTAATTTGATGAATACCTCTCCATATCCACTTCCTTCAAAAGCTCAACCCCTTCAAACACATGCTCGTACAAATGTTTTGACAACCAGGGAGCTGTCATATATCCCTTTGATCCCAGCCCGTTGAAGAAAAAAAGATTATCAAAGACAGG
>SLIL01000158.1 GCA_007135645.1 Bacteroidales bacterium | reverse complement strand
TTCTACAAAATACATTCCGGCAAAATTTATCCCGGAATTAAAAAAGGTAGAATCACCATCCAAAGTGGTTACATTCAATGAGAAAAACAAAACCGGCGGCGGTTTGCTGATTGAATATATTGCCAAGAAGGAAGGTATCGGCAGCCAGCAAGCCAAAGATTTTGTAACTGATTTTGTTGCCGAGATGCAGAATTCACTCAAGTCTGGCAAAAAGGTTGAGCTGGAAAGTATCGGTGTATTTTCCCTTGATCAGAGTGGTATAATTGCTTTTGAGCCCGACACATCCATCAATTACCTGAACGACTCCATTGGAATGACCAGTGTAAAGGAGCCTTCCAAGAAGCGTGAAGAGGATGCCAAAACCGAACTGGACAAAGTGCTTGAAGATGTAAAAAAAGAAACACCTCCTCCTGTTCAGGAACCGGAAAAGAAAGAAATTCCTCCTGTTTCACCACCGGTACCGGAACCACCAAAAGATAAAGCTCCTGAGGAAGAGAAAAAGGAAGTACCCAGGCCCGTTCATCCGTTTGCAAAGAAAGAATTTACTCCTTCCACATCTGATCAGGAGCATGATGATGATCATTTTGATGACAGGCACACGGATAAAAAACCAGCCGGTTTACCCCCTGCGCTGAAGTGGGTCGCATTTACCGTGGTTCCATTACTCATTATCATTATTATTCTTGCTTTTAATTTTGAATATATTTTTGGGGAGAAGTCAGTATTCAGATCTAAAGAACCAGTGGTAACCCATACACCAGCACCTGTAGTTACTGAGCCTGAGGTGGAAGAGGTAGTCCAGGATGAACCCGAAGAAGTGTTTGATCCCACGGTTGCACCTCCTGCTCCCGAAAGAGGCAGACCCGTATTTTACATTATCGTAGGTAGTTTTGAAGAGGAGCACAGCGCCGAGATCCTTGCCGAAGAGCTTCGTATGAAAGGAGCCCGTACAGCCAGTGTTTTCCCCATCAACCGCCTGGGATTCTACAGGGTATCTTACGGCTACTATTATGATCTGCAGCAAGCCGAACGCGATCTCGAGCAAGCTAAACAGGTTAACCCTGATGCCTGGATCCTGCACCGGTAATTGTTAAATGTTTATTGCTAATCTGAGGTTTTACAGGTGCCAAAAAACAAACAACGAAAGTTTTCTGAGATAAATTCTTTTGCCAACGTTGTTCAACCCGGGTATCGCTATCCGGCAACGGATCATCCGATCAAGGGACAATGGCGGCAAAAGTTTTTTTATAATGCCTGTCCTGTTATTCTCGAAATAGGATGCGGCAAGGGAGAGTACACCACCGGAATGGCCACTGCCTGGCCCGACAAAAACTTTATCGGAATTGACATCAAAGGCAACCGCATCTGGACAGGTGCAAAGTATGCATTGGAAAATGCTCTCAATAATGCAGGGTTTCTCAGGATTCAGGCAGAGCAGCTGGATTGCTTCTTTGGCAAAGATGAGGTAAACGGCATCTGGATCACCTTCCCTGATCCTCATCCAAGCAAGCGAAGAGAACGAAAGCGATTAACATCTCCTCGCTTTCTCAATATGTACAGAACATTCCTCAAGTCAGGTGCTCCCGTTTATCTGAAAACAGACAACAGGCTTTTATACGATTACACACTCAGCATCATAGAGCAGGAAGGATACCAGCTTATCTTTGCTACCGATGATCTGTATGGCAATCCTTCGCAGATTGATCCCACTATACTCAGTATTCAAACCTATTATGAAAAGATATTTCTGGAGCAGGGCGACAAGATCTGCTTTGTGCAGTTTTCTCTTAAGCCAATAGATTAATAAGTAGCCCGATCTTATGGAAGAGTCTTTTTTTGTGCGTGTATACGAAGTGGTAAAGAAAATACCCTATGGCAGGGTAACCTCCTATGGTGCTGTTGCACGGTACCTTGGTGCTGCCGGCTCATCACGCATGGTAGGCTGGGCAATGAACAATTCACACTCCTACGATCCTTCCATTCCTGCCCACAGGGTAGTAAACCGCAAAGGGATGTTAACCGGGAAACATCATTTCGGATCCCCCGATATTATGCAGCAGCTGCTGGAGAATGAGGGGATAGAAGTGGTGGATGATTGTGTAAAAAACTTCTCCGGAATATTCTGGGACCCTTCCGTTGAATTGCGCATCTGATCATCAGACCAGCAGCAGTTTCTTACTTTTCCTCCTTCTGATTTCCAGAGGTTGATTGCTATGTGCAAAATCCCCATGAATCGTTAAACCATATTGTTTATTTTGTTACAACTTAAAAAAGTTGTACCTTTACCTGTATTTAATCTAAATAAAGATAATGACCTTAAGTATTGATAATGTGCTTGTTGCGCTTTCAAAGGTAATTGAGCCGGAAAAAAAGAAGGATCTGGTTACCCTTGAAATGATCAAAGAACTGCAGGTGGAAGCAAACAAGGTCTCTTTTACACTGGTGCTACCCTCTCCCAATTGTCCATATAAGGAAGGACTGCGCAGGGCATGTATAAAGGCCATAAAGGAGCATTTCGGGGATCAGACAGAATCAGAAATAGTTTTCCAGTCGCCCAGCCGTAAGGTAGAAGTTGGCGTAAAGAATGATTTGTTGCCTGACGTGCAGCATGTGATTGCTGTTGCCAGCGGCAAGGGTGGGGTGGGAAAATCCACCGTTGCATCCAATCTGGCTCTATCCCTTGCTGCAAAAGGAGCCAGCGTAGGGCTCGTTGATGCCGATATTTACGGCCCATCCATACCCCTGATGTTTGATGCAGCTGATAAAGAATTAACATCTGTAGAAGAGAATGGCAAAGTAACAGTGTTGCCCCTTAAGCAATATGGCATTTCTATTATGTCTATTGGCTTTTTTGTAGATGCTTCACGGGCATTGATATGGCGCGGACCCATGGCATCCGGGGCATTGAAGCAGCTGTTTACAGATGTGAAATGGGGTGCGCTTGACTATCTTATAATTGACCTCCCGCCAGGCACCGGTGATATTCACCTGTCTATTGTGCAAACCCTTAAATTGTCGGGGATTGTAGTAGTAAGTACTCCCCAGGAAGTGGCTCTTGCTGATGCAAGAAAAGCGGTTTCCATGTTCGACAACCCCAAAGTAGGGGTGAAGATTCTGGGAATGATTGAAAATATGGCGTGGTTTACCCCGGCTGAGCTACCAGAGAATCGTTACTATATTTTCGGGCAGGGAGGATGCCGGAAACTGGCTGAAGAAATGGATGTTCCTTTCCTTGGAGAAATTCCACTTATACAGGGAGTTCGTGAATCAGGAGACAAAGGACATCCTGCTGTATTGAACAGCAATAACCCTGCTGGAAAGTTCTTTGAGGGAATTGCTGAGAACCTTATCCATGAAATTGAATGGATCAAAAAAGATAAAAAGAAAGCCTTGTTAAACAATTAGAGAACAGTTAACCTTTTATATGAATTCTTAAATCCGATTTCCTATGACCAATGATCAAAATGCTGATTTAATTCGCAGAGTTGAAGGTGTTATCGATCAGATTCGCCCCTACCTTCAGGCTGACGGCGGAAACATTCGCTTTGTGGATATCACTGAAGAGAATGTTGTTAATGTAGAACTACTGGGTGCCTGTGGATCATGCCCCATGAGTACTATGACCCTTAAGGCTGGTGTTGAACAAGCCATGAAAAAAGCTATCCCTGAGGTAAAATCAGTGGAGGCCATCAATATGAATATGCAATAACACCTGGCTGCTATTCCAGCCTTATAGCCTTGTAGGCCTTAGTTACAAACAGGCAGGAATAGATAATTTAAAAACAGAGGCTGTCTCATGAATGCCTGAGACAGCCTCTTGTAATTTATACTTTAACCGGATCTTTTAGTTTTGTCCCCTTTGCATCAAAGGTCTTGTGGCATCAAATGATGACTTGGTTTCTTCCGATGCGGCTTTATCCACTACATTGATCTCGTCCACAAACCATCCCCTGAACCCATTGTAAAGATGATCACGTGTGTCAAACCTGAACTCCAGCCGTATGGTCGTTCCCACAAACGCTGAAAGGTCAAATTCTTCATACTTCCATACCGGGGCCTGGTTAAATCCTCCTGATGTGAATGGAATTGCCTTTCTATCAGGCAGTAAGGGGTCAGTGTAGGGGTTAAGTTTGCCCAGAAGATGATCATCGCCATCGTTGTCCAGCACGTATATCTCCATCAGGTCATAACCATACTGGTTGGGATTGACACTTTCAATCTCAAACCACGACCAGAAATTGACGCTTGCCACATTCTGGCCTGAAAGGTTTATCTCTGGTGAGATCATACTTCCGTAATTAAAGGTCGTGCTGGTACCTCCCGATCCGGGGCTGTCGCCAGGGCTTTGTGTTCCCATAAAATTGCCCGTTTCAGCTTCACCATACCATGCCATTCTGCTTCCTTCAAAAGCATTGGGTATCCGTCCCTCAGAAGCATCATTGGGGGCAAGGTTTACATAGTCAGGATAGGCCTGGTTGTAAATGTCGGCATTCTGCTGCACATGCCAGAAACCGGTCATTTCCCAGTCAGAAGTACTGCTTTCAAACCCTTCACTGAAGATCACAGTTGCAGGGGTAGCCTTGTTTAGCTGGAAATAAACCACAACCATTTCGTTCTGGAGCATATTGATATTCTGGATAACCTGTGTGTCAAAACCACTGGCCATGCATCTTACTTTAAATTCCTGCGTGCTCTGGAGAGGAACAGCACCAATGAAAAACTGACCATACTGGTTGGTGGTTGCAGATGAGAAATAACCATTGGTGATGGCTTCGTTCTGGGCACTGATAGCAATGTTGGCATTGGGTACAACTTTCCCGTCCTTATCCAGTACCACCCCGGTAATGCCTCCCACAGGGGTTGTGATGTCATTGGTTACCGGCAAAAAAGCAACATAAGCTTCTCCGTAACCAAGATCTACATTGTTGGAAAACATTGATTTATACCCGTCCATTTCAATGTAGAGGTTGTAGGTTCCAATTTTAACATCTTTGAAGATGTACTCCCCGTTGTCATCTACAGTTGTTTGAATGCCTCCGGTAACCGATGCATCTGCTTTGGTACCCTCTGCAGGTTCCAGGGTTACCAGTGCACCTGTAAGGTTAGAAAAACTAATGGCATCAAAAGCTACCCCTTTGATATCCACTTCTTTGGGTTTGGAGCTGTCATCGTCGCAGGAAACGAAAACTGCCATTGCAAGGATTAAAGGCATCATTATGCCTAAAAATCCCCCTTTTGTTTTTTTAGTCATGTTATTACGTTTTGGTTAAAAAAAAATAGTTAAGATATTGACCCTGAACCGGGGTCGGTATTCAAAATATTTTGCAAAAATAACAAAAAATAAATTGGCTTGCAAAATTTATGTATTAGTCGACAATTAATTCATTTGTATGGGTGTTTTTGGATTCTGAGAACTAAAAGGTATGCCAGTGACTTGAATCCAGTGTGGAATTACTTCCAGTTTCCGGGTTTCAACTTCAGGCTTTCGGCTCCCGACCTTCGACTTCCGGCTTCAACCCGGATACTTTGCAACAATGGGCATTTTTCGGCCCATACCAAAAGCTTTACTGCTGACCCGGATCACCGGCGCCGTCTGGTGTCGTTTATATTCGCTGGTATTCACCAGCTTGAGGGTTCGCTGGGTGAGTGCGCTGTCAAAACCCATGGCAATGATTTCTTTCGCTCCTTTTCTCAACTCAATGTATTGATAAAGAATTTTGTCAAGGATATCATATTCGGGTAATGAGTCTGAGTCTTTCTGGTTGGGTCTCAATTCTGCCGATGGCGGCTTAAGGATAGAATTTACGGGGATTATTTCCTTATTTCTGTTGATGTACCTGGCCAGCGCAAACACATCTGTTTTATACACATCTCCCAGTACCGAAAGGCCGCCACACATGTCTCCGTAAAGGGTTCCATATCCAACGGCAGCCTCACTTTTGTTGGAAGTATTCATCAACACATAACCGAATTTATTGGAGAGCGCCATCAGATAAACAGCGCGGGCACGGGCCTGTATGTTTTCTTCTGTCACATCAAATTCCAGCCCCTTAAACCAGGGTGCGAGACTCTTTTCAAATAGTTCAGTGGTTTCTTTTATGGGAATGATCTTGTACGGGCAGTTAAGGTTTTCCGCAAGTTCGCGGGCATCATTCACCGAATGATCAGAGCTGAATGCAGATGGCATCAAAACACCCAGTACATTTTCAGCTCCCAGTGCATCTGCTGCAATGGCCATGGTTACAGCTGAATCAATTCCCCCCGACAAACCAAGAATGGCTTTGCTGAATCCCATTTTGCTGAAATAGTCTTTTATGCCCAGCTTTACTGCTTCATAGATATCATGGATCTTGTCAGGGTTTTCTTCCTGGTATGCAGGGGTATATCCGCTTTTTCTTCCAATTAGCTCCAGATCGGTGATCAGGAAATCTTCTTCGAAGTAGTTCATCTCCTCAACAATTTGCCCGTTTTGGTTAAAAACCATTGAACCCCCGTCGAAGACCAGCTCGGTTTGCGCCCCTACCTGGTTTACATAGATCATGGGCAGATGATAGGTCCTTGAATTTTCGCTGAGCATCTTTTTCCGTTCATTGCCATGATTCCAGGCAAAGGGCGATGCGGCAATGTTGATCATCAGGCTGGCCCCCTGGCGGGCAAGAGTTTCCATGGGGTTACCGGTATAAAGCGGATTATCGTTGAGGTTCCACAGGTCTTCGCAAATGGTAAGGGCAATCTTCTTTCCCTTAAACTCCAGGATACTGAACTCCGTAGCAGGTTCAAAATAACGGTACTCATCAAAGATGTCGTAATTGGGTAAAAGCCCTTTTCGGTATACCTGCTTTATTTCCTGGTTTTCAAGAAAGAAGGCTGCATTGTAAAGGGGCTTCCCCTTTGGGGATACATTACGGTCGGGTGCACCAACAATGGCAGCAATGCCACTGCAGTGCGCTTTGATTTTGTCCAGTGAGGCATAACACTGGTTGATATAGTCTGTAAACTCCAGAAAGTCGCCCGAAGGATAGCCACATACACTGAGTTCTGAAAAGACCACCAGGTCTGCACCCTGCTCCTTTGCACGTTGTATTCTGTTGATTATTTTTTCTGTATTGTATTCAAAATTTCCAATATGATAGTTGTTTTGTGCCAGTGCTATCTTCATATTCGCAGGGTATTTTAAAAAATGTATTTGGCTGGTTACCTCGATTTTGCTTATTCAAATTCCTCTTCAAACCGCTTTCTGAACTCCTCCATGTCTCTATGGATGTTTTGATAACTGTCGCACTTGGTAGCATGTTCCGATCTGAACTCCTGTTCTTTTCTCTGGAAATCTCTGAGGGAAGAGGCGCGTAAGGTACCACTGTTGCGGATTGTGTTCATGTTCTCAAAATACATATGCATGTACTGGCAGGCATTAGAAATATTGATAAAACGGTAAAAATGGATGTCCACCATGGCTATCAGGCTTTCAAGACGCATTTCCAGGTGCCTTCTGGAGTCTGTATTGGCTGGTATGGTATTAATAACGATCTCATACTCACGGGCTGCTTCCTGGTAATTGCCTCTGCTGTAGTTCCTTTCAGCGGAGTTAAAGCTCATTCTTGCGGCACGCAAAGCTCTTGAATCCTGGGCTATTCCGGCTGACACTATCAATAGCATCATCAATACTGATAAAAAAGATTTTTTCTTCATGTCTTGTTTTTTTAAGATTTGCGCATTTTAAATGGTTGTCTGTATATTATTCGGTTATCCTATGAAAGTATTCTTTGTCTTTTGGATGCTTACTTTTATGGATGCTTACTTTTAAAGAAAAACAAAATTACGTTTTTTTTATTCTTATTGTTGGTTTGTTGCTGCAGGTCAGAGTTATTGTTCTGAAATAGCTCATTTTATTCTCATGCCTTACTTTACAATTTTCCTGCCAGTGTTTTGAAATATCACAGATTTTCAAAACAGACCCTAAAGAAGCAATTATGCTAAATCCCAGCAAATTTATCGGTCACGTCTGGTTAATTTTGAAAAAAAATTATTGAAAAATGACAAAAAAAATCAGATTTGGGGCTGTTTCGTTAACGTTTTTTTATATATTTGTTCGGTCATCTGTAAATGGAGTGTTTATTTAGATAAACATCCAGCTTATATATGATGAGTTTGTTAATTTTACTGCTTCAACTACCAAAACAAAAGGACTAATTATGAAGAATTTTAAACTTTTCATCATTATTGTATTGTTATGTTATCCGACCTTCTCCCAAAAGCTTTTTTCATCGGTACTGCCTGAATCTTATACCCGTAATTCGGTAACTGTTTTCTTTGTGGACTATCCCGGTGCGAATCACTGGTCGCGAACCCGGGAAAAGATCTCCCAAATTGAATTCTCTGATAAATTTGACAATCATAACCTGGAGACCCTCTTTTTACGGCCGGGTTTCTCCAGGGATAACCTCAGGATGCCCGCCGATGTGGAGGATGCTTTCCTGAATGATCTGAAGAAACTGGATGTTGGCAGAAAGGTGATTGCAAAATGGTACAACCGCCAGGCTGACGGGACCATGGACATGGAGCTTGTGCACCAGAGAGGGCGGTTTGCAGCCACAGATGCCGATTATTTTGCTGCCTCTTCCACCAGCAGGGGTGATGCGGCTCTGCAGGATATGGGCAATGAACTGGTAAATAAAAGTTTTGTGCTGATTATTGATCTGCGCAATATCAGAAACATGAGTGAAACCGAGAACGCAAGCACCCTACGCGGATGGACAGCCCAAATGTCAGCCCACCTGTACCGGGTAGATTTTAATGATGAGGTGCGCTATGCCTTGTATGAAACTTGGATCTATGAAGACGACAGCCCGGAAGTGAAACGGCAGAAACGGGAAGCCTTTGATTCTATGGAGTTTCCCCTGGAGCACGTGGCTAATGTATCCCTGGTGCTGCCCTCTACAGTAAACAGCACCCAGACACGCCGCTTAGGCACCAAATCAGAAGATCAGCTTTTGCAGGAGCTGGTTCAGAAAGCTTATGAGGATGTGATCTTTGAGCTGGAGAGAAGGGTAGAAGCATTTAAAGTGGTAACTCCACTCTATGAACGCAGACCGCCCAGGGCTAAAATTGGACTAAAGGAAGGATTAAGAACGGACTATCGCTTCTTTGTTTATGAGCATGTTTACAACCGGCGGACCAATACTGTTGAGCCAGTGAGAAGAGGTGTGATAAGGGCAGGACGTAGCTCCAGGATTCACGATAACCGCCATGAAGCATACGGCGATATGGGTACTTCGCAGTTCTACCAGGTTGCAGGGCGAAGGCTGGAGCAGGGATATACCATTGTGCAACGCAACGACATGGGGTTTGAGATTACCCTGGGAGGTGAAGTTGGCGGGCTGGAAGGCTTCTACTCAAGGCTTGATTACCGCACAGGAAGGCTTACCGGCATCAGGGCGTTGTTTGTGTATGTTGATCTGGGCGTTGGCAGTGGATATAACAGGTTTGTTTCCGATAAAAACTTTACTTTACTCAGTGTTTCCGGTGGGCTTGCCAAAGGGATGCAGCTTACCCGTAATATGGAGTTGCGGCCCTATGCGGGGTTTGGCCTGGAAAGTGCTTCCAACGATGACTTTTCCGAAGATAATGCCATAAGAGCTTACTATGTGAAACCAGGAGTTAATCTGGCAATGAATCTGACCCATAACTTCCAGTTGATCATGGGTATTGGGAATTATGTTTTTGTTACAGATGCCGAAAGCGAAGGAGCTAATTTCGCTCCGCGCCCATGGGACGACATCTTTACAGGCCGTACCGGAAGTTCAATAATGGTGGGCACCAAATTTATGTTTTGAAAAAACCATTTAATTCTAAACTATACAGAAAGAAAAAATAAGTCACTCCGAAAAGTATTTTTTATGTTAATAAAAAACACCTTTTACCAGCTCGTGCAAATTCAATTATTTTGCGAGCTCCCCTTTCTGGGGGAATGAGGGTATTATACTTTTCTGAAGCGATTCAAATATTAACTAAAAAAACCAATGTTTATGAAAGTCTCACCTCGAATTTTATTGTTCATGCTAATAATGTTTGCTTTTTCAGAAATTGCCTGCTCACAGGCAAGGCACTCAAGAAGCGACAGGAGAGCTCATTACAGTAGTAGCTATAACTATGAAGTTGAAATAACCGGCGTAGGAAGTGACGGTACCAAAACTATGAAAGTATGGGGTTATGGTCGCCGCGTGGAGGATGCCATCATTCAGGCAAAAATGAATGCCGTGGCATCGGTGATCTTCAGGGGAATACCCGCCGGTCATGGTGCAGCGGCCACTCCAGCCATTTTGCGCGATCCCAATGCAGGCGAAAAACATGCTGACTATTTTGATGAATTCTTTTCTGCCAGCGGCAAATACATTAATTTTATCAACCTTACAACCGACGGCATGCCCAGCGGGCAGGACAGGCTGAGGATGAGCCGGCCCAGGGGGTACAAGGTAGCTATTTATGCCCAGGTAATGTATGATAACCTTCGCAGACAGCTTGAGGCCGACGGAATTGCACGACGCCTGGATCATGGGTTTTAACCTCTACCAGGCAGCATCCATCATTTATTTATAAACCTAAAAAGATCAATGGTCTATGAAAAAAGTTTTTATTATCCTTTTAATCAGTTTAATCTGTTTCAGTGTATTTTCTCAGGCACGCCGTCCCACCATCATGGTAGTACCCAGTGATCAGTATTGTATCAGCAACGGGTACAGCATGGAATTTGAATCTATGGGACGCACCCAGACCCTTCCTGACTATACCGCAGCAATGCAAAACGACCCGGATCTTCGTATGGTCATCACCAAAATGGGAGAAATTATGGCTAACAGGGGCTTTCCTTTGAAAGACCTGGAAATGGAACTGCGTAATATGCAGCGTGAAGCAGCAGAAATAGCTATGCTGGCCTCTTCCTCCTCCGGCTCACAGGTTGCCGAAACCCCCATTGATGTTCTAAAAAGAACTGCAGGTGCTGATATAATTCTCGATCTTAGTTTTGATATCAGAAGGCAGGGGCCACACAGGTATATAACCTTTAACCTTCGCGGTCTGGACGCTTATACCTCAAAACAAGTGGCCGGTGCAGCCGGCTCCGGAGCACCTTCTTCATCTGCTACTCCCGAGCTTCTGCTTGAAGAAGCAGTGCTTAGCCACATGGACGGTTTCAATGCCGGACTCATGAGACATTTTGAAGATATGTTTGAGAATGGCCGTGAAGTGAATGTAATGGTAAGGGTTTGGGACAACTGGTATGACGGTGACCTGGAAACTTATTTTGACTTTGATGGAGAAGAAAAAGAATTGCTTGAGCATATTGAAGATTGGTTCTTTGACAATACTGTGCAAGGAAGATTCAGCCTGGCTGATGCTTCCCATACACTGATGAGGCTTGAGCAGGTGCGTATTCCCATGATGAGGGTAGACAACCGCGGCAGGGAAAGGGCAGTGGATACCAGGGGCTTTGTGAGTGACCTCAGAAGACACCTGAGGCAAAACCTGGGAATTGATTCGCAGATCTATATGAGAGGCCTGGGAGAAGCCTGGCTGATTGTAGGAGAAAGATAACCTAATTTTACAAAACCATATTTTATGAAGAAAATAACCGGAATCATTGTAATCATCCTGTTTGCAGCTACAAGCCTGGTTGCACAGAGCAACCTGGGCCGCACCGATGACCTTGGTCGTATCGGTATTGCAGCTATTGTTCCTGATGAAGCGGGCTTGCCTGCCGGGACACAAAATATGCTTCAAAACAGAATGATGCAGATTGCAACCCAGAATGGACTGGGAGCTATCGAAGGGCAGGCACAGTTTGCCATGGTGCCCATGGTATCGATCATTACACACGATGTTACACCCACTGCACCTCCGCAGGTTGCGCTCACCGTTGAGCTTAGTCTTTATATTGTGGATGTTGTCAGTCAGAATATTTTCAGCCAGACCAGCATAGAACTGAGAGGGGTGGGCAATACCGAGGAGCGGGCCTATTCCCAGGCACTGCGAAATGTAAACCCACGGCATGGCCAGTTCAGGGGTTTTGTGGAGCGGGGCAAAGAGCGTATTGTGGAATATTACAATTCCCAGTGCGATGTGATCATTACAGGCTCGCAGGCCCTTGCCAACCAGAAGCAGTTTGGTGAAGCGCTCTTTTTACTGATGTCGGTTCCTGATGTGAGCAGGGAGTGCTTCCATATGGCCATGAATCTTACTGCTGATATTTACCAGCTTTATGCCAACGACAAATGCAATCAGCATCTTGCTGCTGCAAGGGCTGCATGGGCAGGGAAAGATCTGATAAAGGTTGAAGAAAACCTTGGACAGATCACCCCTGATATGGATTGTTATGAAGAGGCACAACAACTGGTGCAAACCGTTACACAGGCTGTTGAGGCCGAAGGAGCCAGTTCATGGCAGTTCAGAATGACCCGCTACGAGGATGATGTGGATATGCAAAGACTTAAGGTGGAAGCAGGAAGGGATGTTGCCAAAAGATGGGCTTACTACGGCGCGCACAGATACTTCGACTGGAGCTGGTTGTACCGCAATTGATTTTTGGTGCTGTTTTTGATTTACCTTTGGATATTGTTAAAAGTTTACTTCGAAAAGCGTTTTTTATGTTATTGAGAACACAATCATATTTTTCAACAGCCCTGAATGCAATTCATTGCGAGCTCCCCCTTTTAGGGGGTCGGGGGGGTATTGCGTTGTTCGAAGTGGTACTTTTGTTGAAAATCAGTTTAATTACTTTAGAAGCCATACTGTAGCCTGCGTGAGACGTGGATGTTTAGAATGGCACATTTATGTTTAATCATTAAAACAATCAACTATGAAAAAACAACTATTTAACAAAATGATCCTTCTGTTGTCATTGATTTTTGTGGCAGGCGCTATAACCGGTTGCAGAAGCAAACAACAGGCCCCGGATTACAGTGCTCATGGTACTGAAGTTGCGATCCCATGCAGCGATAACGACTATTTTACCGATGCTACGCATTTCAGGGGAACAGGAATGGCAGAAGGAACCAATCTGGCTTCCACCAGGCGCAGGGCCAACCTTGATGCCAATTCAAGCCTGGCTGCAAGTATCAACAGTACCATCAGAGCGGTTACAGACCGTTATACCCAGGATATAACCGTGGGTGATGCCAATGAATTTGCTGAGCGTTTTGAGGATATGACACGTCAGGTTGTAAACCAGGTGCTTAACAACGTAAGTATTACCTGTAACCAGGTGTTTGAAAGAGGTGGCCAGTATTCGGTATATATGGCAGTGGAAGTGGATAAGGATGAGCTGTTGAACAATATCTCTTCCCGCATCAGCCGCGATGACAGGTTGCGCCTGGACTATGACCGCATGCAGTTTGAGCGGATATTCAACGAAGAAATGGAGCGTCTTGAACAAGAGCGCCCCTGATCTTTAAACACTACTGTTAATTTTTTGGTTTACGGCCGGTTTTAAAACCGGCCGTACTTTACCTTATATTAAACAAAACTATTGTCTTATGAAGAAATTGCTGGTAGTCTTTTTTCTTTTCTCATTTGGCGCATCCCTTTTTGCTCAAACAAGGGTCGCAGACCGGAGCGGAAGAAAGCCATCATGGGTTAATGGTCTGGAAGCAGATTATATCATCGTGGTAGGCACTGGTTCTTCCATACAGGATGCCCAGAGAAATGCCCTTAATATGGTCAGGGAGAACATTGTAAATGCTGTTGCCCAGAATGTGCAGGCTACCTCAGAAATGACCATTGAAGAGGCAAATTTCAACAACAATGTATCTGTTTTTCTGGAGAAGCACGCCACAACCATAACCACTACTTCAGGGCCGGTGCCTTATTTGCAGGGTGTTTCCCTGTCAAATGTGGATGAATATTACTGGGAAAAGATTGAGGACCGCAGAACCAGGGTTGCCACGTATAACTACCACATCAAATATCCATTTTCCAATTTTGAACTTCAGAAACTGGTTATGGAATTCAGGATGAGGGATCGTGAACTTACCGGACAACTGGAGGAGATCCTGGCCAGTATCGACAGGGTGCATACGATTGAAGACATTGAAAAAGGCATTGCTGAATTGCGTATCCTGCAGGATTATTTTGTGGATGGTCGCAGAGAACAGGCAAGAATGGGAATGACAAGGCTCCGAAATCTGTATAATACCATTGAACTGGTGGAGATTGACAGCAAACCCGGAGAACTGAAATATGCCTTGCGGTTCAGGAATGATTTTGCCACCACAGCCCAAAGACCCCAGATCACCTCTGACTGCGCCAGGGTAACAGGAACTTCCACAGAGGGACATGTGGTCACCGTTACCTACGATTACTACAACTGCTATGAAGATCCCGAAAACCATTTGATGGTAAGGTACAGGTTTGGCAACACCAATGTTCAGAATCGTTTCTATTTTGACATTACCGCCGACAAGGCATCCATATTTGTCAATGAGCCCTTGCAGTTTGCAGAGGTATCAAGATCCGGAGATCATATTGACAAATCAACCATAACCATTACGGTAGTATCCAGGTATGAGGCTCCCTTTACCATAGACCAGGTATCACTGGAGTGGCAGGGACACTCTCCGGTTGTGGTACGCAACATTGGTAAAAGTTTCTCGGGCAAGGGCAATCACACCTTTACCCTGGAAGTTGATCAGCCCCTGAATATTGAGAATCTTTCGTCTTCCCGCAGCGCGGTAAGCATGCTCTCGGGTCATATTCACTACAAGTCAGACCGGACCGGGGAGATGAAAACCTTCAGGATGTTTAACCAGAGGTATTCTACTACATGGTAAATCAGTAGAGAATCCATGATTATAATTCCAGATAATTGGAATTCGGTAACAAAGCCCGCGGAACAAATCGTTTAGCGGGCTTTAACTTTTATAATGGTTTGTAAATTGTCAGAATTTTACAATCTGCTTTACCAGGTGTCCAAGGGTAAAATAATAGATGATCAGAACCGGGAACAACGAAAACAATGCTGTAGTAAACCCAGCCAGCAACAAACCCTGCCAGAAAATAAGGATGGCAATCAGCAGGAAGATCAACCCTGCAGTCCTTTTGCGTCTTTTGATCTTTTGGGCAAGTCCGGAGTACCGCTGTCCGCAAAAATCGCATTCTATTAAATCGGGAGTGCGAAATGTAAGCTCACTGATGTTGCTTAGCTCATTTCCACAATTGATGCAATCAATATATACTGAATAGGGATTCAATGGTACATCTGTTTAGAAAATAATTCCCACGGACAGCTCAATAAAATTGGCTCTGGCCTGCTGGTTTCTTTCTTCCAGCCAGTCTTTACCCTTAAGAATATTAGTAAAGCCATTGTTGAAGTTTACCCCGGTAACAATTGCCGTGGTACCTCCAAGGGAATGCTCAAACCCAATTCCCACAATCATGGAAATACGGAATAAGGGGATATCATTCTTAATGTCAATATCAGTAAGGGAGTGGGTTTGATTACCACCGGCATCCAGAAACTTGTCATCGCCCTTTGCCCTAAGGTTTACTGATCCTCCAAATCCAAACCGGGCAAAGTAGGTGTTGTATCCTATTTCACGGGTTTTCATTTTCAGGGTAAAGGGAACTTCAAGGTTTTGCAACCGGTATGTTCGTTCTTTGGATGCTACAGCAGGGCCGTTAGCCTGGTCAGTTCCATAAGGAAAGCTCAGCTTACCCCCAAAATAGCTGATGTTTACACCTGTTGCAAAAGTATATTGTTCGGCGAGGATAAATTCTGATATCAGGCCGTAGGAAAAACCAAACCGCAATCCTTCTGACTCATAATTTTCTGTTTCACTTTTAAACCAGGCCATGGAGGGAGAGGCCGCCAGACCAAGTCTGAAACCCTGTGCATTTACCTGGTTGATTAGTAATGATGACAAAACTACGGAAAGGATTAATGCAATTTTTTTCATACTTTTGAGTTTTAAAATATGCTGCAATATTAGCTATAAATATTGATTTTTAACAACCAAATAACTAAGTTGTTTTCACAAAACGCATAAACCATGCCTTATCGTGCTTTTGCTTTCAAAAATGTTTCAGGATCTCTTTTTGTTTTATGTTTTGCTGTGTTTCTGCTGTTTAATCTTTCAGCCTGTAAACGAAAACCTCATTACGAGGCCAATATTTCGCACATTGATATAGATCCTGTTGAGATTAAACGCTACGAGAAAGCCCTTTTTACTATTGACCCCCACAACCTCAGGGAAGAAATAGAGCCTTATATCAACGACTTTTACCTGTTTCTTGGCGAGGAGATCAATACTCCCATGGGGCAGCAGCAACTCTTCGATTATATTACAGATGCATTTATAAGGGAGATTTACGAAGATGTTGCAGAAATATGGCCCACCACGGAAGGCCTACAGGAACAACTCAATCTGGCCTTTCGCTATTTTCACTATCATTTCCCCGATCACAACATTCCTGAAATCTACACCTATGTGTCAGGGCTGGACTTTGAATACCCTGTTTTTTATCAGGATGATGTAGTGGTCATCGCTCTGGATATGTTTCTTGGAAGGCATTATGACAACTATGACAAAGTAGGTGTGCCGGCATTCAAGCGGGTAAGGTTCTCCCCGGAAGCAGCCCCCGTTGAGGTAATGCGTGAGATCGGGCAATATATACTGGCACGTAGCCCTTTCAGGCCCGAAACACTTCTCGACTTTATGATCTTTGAGGGGAAACTGCTGTATTTCCTGGATTCCATGTTCCCGGCCTTTGCCGATTCACTAAAGATTTTTTACTCTACAGATCATATCAACTGGGCCCGAAACAATGAAGGGCATAGCTGGAGTTTCCTGGTAAACAACGAGATGCTGTATCAAACCGATCGGCAAATGATCCAGAAATTTACCGGCGATGCTCCATTCACAGCTCCTTTTTCCAATCAATCAGCTCCTCGAATGGGTGTTTACATCGGCTGGCAGATTGTGAGGGAGTATATGCGGCGCAATGATAATGTTTCTCTCAATGAACTTATTTTTCAGAGAAACGATTCCCGTGCCATTCTGCAAGGGGCCCGGTACAGGCCATAAAGGAGTTCAAAAGGTTGATTATTCCCTGTAATTCACATAAGGTCGATAATGAGTGCAATCAGTAGTGGTTTAGAATCAACGCTGATGCTGGGTCTTTTTGTATTCCTGGTTGTAATGGTTGATAAAGGATAGGAGTTCATCCCTGCCATCTTTTTTTTCTGCCGAGGTCAAAAACATATCTGGCAGCGGATCCCACGATTCCTGAAGCTTTTTCTGATAACGAGCCACGGAAGCTTGCAGGGCTGTGGAACTGAGCTTGTCGGTTTTTGTAAACACGATTACAAAAGGGAGTCCTTTCGATCCGAACCATTCCATGTTTTCCAGGTCATTTTTCTGGGGCTCATGCCGGCTGTCGACAAGCAGAAAGGTGCAAAGGAGGTTTTCTCTGTTAAGAAGATATTCACGGATCATCCCTTCCCATTTTCTGCGCTGAACTTTGGATACTTTGGCGAAACCAAATCCCGGCAGATCGGCCAGGTACCATTGATTGTTGATGAGAAAATGATTGATCAACTGGGTTTTTCCCGGGGTAGCTGAGGTTTTGGCAAGCTTGCCAAAACCTGTAAGCATATTGATCAGGGAGGACTTCCCCACGTTGGATCTCCCTATAAATGCATATTCGGGAAATGCTGGTGGAGGGCATCCTTTATGACTGACCGAACTGATGATAAATTCGGCACTTTTTATATCCATTGCTTTTGTTTATTGACCTTTGGTGTATGTGCTGATGTGCCTGTCTTTCTTGTTTTCATAAATATCTTCAATCCGGATCAGAATAGCAGTCTCTTCTACCCCGCCAAACTCTTCGTTCCATGCGGTACCGAAGGTTTTCATCGTGGGGCTGAGTACCATGTAGGAGTTCACCAGCGGGGGGATATTCTCGCCATGCTTGCGCACTTCCTGGAAAAGGATTTTATGATTTTCCTCAAAGGTGTTGCCATTGAAAAGGGCATCAAATCCTGAAACATCCGTCTTGTAAGTGAGAGGTTCTTTCGGGCTTGTAAGATCCTCGGTGTCCGGGAAAAATTTGTGCAGGAAATACAGGATCATATCCCTGGCTATTGGATTAAAATGATCATACATGGTTACTTTGCCAAAGAAGTATTTGATTTCAGGATGATCAACCACCAGTGCACCAAGCCCGTCCCATAGGTTGTCCAGGGAGAAAAGCCCCCTACGGCTCTCTTTGGAGGGCTGGTATTTGGGCTGAACAAAAGATCTGCCCAGCTCAATGGTATAAGGTAAATACTCGTTGACGAACTTATCCGAATATTCCAGCAACCCGGAGGTTGCCAGCATGGGTTTGCCATCGGCAGATTTTTCCACTTCATACCCGAGGATAAAACGGTATCCTCCTACGATTTCATTTTCTGCCGGATCCCAAACAATCAATTGCTTGTAAGGTACCTTGCCGGTATCAAATTCATCCACATCGGTTTCTTTACCGGTACCGCCACCGGCCGCCCTGAATGAGATCTCCCGCAGGCGACCCACCTCAAGCATAGTGTTGGGCGAATCGTGGTGCGTTATTACATAGATCTCATTGTTTCCATAATTGGTGGTGCGCAAAAATTTATCTCTGCTAAGCTCCTTCTTTAATATCTCACGTCTTATGGGGTCGATGATCTCTTTTTGCATAATAGTAGTTTTAAGTTTTATGGGTTGTTTTGTTTTTTCTGTTATACGGATTGTTAATGGATTCAGATGGTTGGCTCATGGGCAAGTTCATAAACCTTTTCTTTTACCCACTGTGCCCATTGATCGTGGGTCTGGCTTTTGGTAAATATGTTGTAAGGCAGAGGCTTGCCAAAAGTAATGGTCATGCTTTTATCAGCCTGTTTAAACATCTCGTCAGGAAGATAAAGCATTTCAATGTTCCCTTTTATCCCGATCATTTTGCGAATGCGGGCCAGGTTGTAAAAAAAGGCTGAGTTTTTCCCTTCAATATATACCGGAATGATGTCTCTCTTATGCTTTATGGCCTTGCTGATAAAGCTTTTCTTCCAGTGCAGATCTTTAATGATGCCCCCTTTTTGTTTCCTGGAAACAAGCCCTGCCGGAAAGATCAGTACCAGGTCGTCTGATTCATATAAACTCTCAATAATTTTTACGCTTTCAATGCTGTTGCGTCCATGCTTGTTTACCGGCACAAACAACTCATTCAGGTTTTTTAATTCAAGAAGGATGTCATTTACAATAAACTTAATGTCTTTTCTTTTCTTGCCAACAACATGCATCAGGGCCATACCATCCAGTCCGCCAAGGGGGTGGTTGGACGCGATGATATAGCGCCCCGTGGCCGGAAGGTTTTCAAGATTTTTGACTTCAATATCTACTGTAAAGCGTTCCGTTAGAATGGATTCAATGAAATCGAGCCCCATCTTGCTTTCATATTTATTCAATGCTTCATTCAATTCATCCTCATGAATAACCCTTTTCAGATAATTGATTAAAAATTTAGGGATAATGGGGTAGAGTTTTCTGCCTTTTTTTCTGAAAACCTCGTCAAGATCAATAAAGTTCTTTTTTGCCGGCGTTTCTGTTGCCACCATTGGGGTATCATCCATATGTTTAATTCATTTCTGCCTAAGGAAACAAAATTAACCATTTTTTTTTACCATAGTTTGTTTTTGATCAATAATAGCCCAAAGAGGCTATTTCAATCCATATGGCATATTTCTTTAATTCGAACTAATTACCGGAAGGTATTATTGTTTGGCAAATCCTTTCTGATTCCTGTTTTTAAAATTCATTAGCAAAGTGTTAAAATACAGCTCCATAGCGCCCGCAAAATGTTTTTTTCCGGATATAAAGGGCATTAGCAGCGCAATGGGAAATGGGTTATGTAGAAAATTCGATGAAGCTATTTTTTCTCCACTGTAGCTAAAGCTCTGAAAAACAATGTAGTAAATAATTGGCGCTGCCTGCAATACCCTTCAATTGCGGAAAAGTTATTAACAATGTGGTAAAAAGTGGTAAAAAGTGGGAAAAAATGCTTTATATTTACACTTTCAAACTGTACAGTGTAAGTCGAAATGGCAAACCTCTTTGGCGAATATATATGCAAGATTGACGCTAAAGGCCGGTTTATGTTACCGGCCGGGCTCAAGAAGCAGCTTCAGGAAGCTGACAGGGACCGGTTTGTCATCAATCGTGGGTTTGAAAAAAATCTTACCCTTTATCCCGATAGTGAATGGCAAAAAATCACACGGGAGATCAATTCACTGAACCTGTACAGCAAGAAAAACCGTGAATTTGTAAGATATTTTTACCGGGGGGCCTCGGAGCTTGTTTGCGACTCGGCCAACCGTTTGCTATTGCCCAAAACGCTCCTTGACTACGCAGCTATTGACAAAGAGCTGGTACTGTTTGCCTTTGCCAACCGGATAGAGATCTGGTCGAAAGAATTGTATGAAAGTGCCCTTGACGCCGATGCAGAACCAGAAGCATTTTCTGATCTTGCAGAGGAAGTGATGGGGCGGATCAATGAAAAACCGGAAACACCATGACTTATCATGTACCGGTATTGCTGAATGAATGCATTGATGGTCTGGAAATAAACCCCGATGGTGTATATGTTGACGTAACTTATGGTGGAGGGGGTCATTCTGCAAAAATTCTCGAAAAGTTAGGATCCGGCCAGTTGATAGCATTTGATCAGGATCCTGATGTACGGAAGAATCTGCCCAAATCTGATAGCCTGATCTTTATCAATGAAAACTTCAGGTACATCAAAAACTTCCTGAAGTTGTACAAGGTAATACCTGTTGACGGGATCCTTGCTGATCTGGGGATCTCATCCTGGCAGATCGATCAGGCCGAAAGAGGTTTTTCCACACGCTTTGATGGTCCGCTGGATATGCGGATGGATAAAAAGAATGACCTCACGGCAGAGAGGGTACTCAATGAGTATGACCAGGAAAAGCTTACCGAAGTCTTCCGGTTGTATGGCGAGTTGAAAAGTGCACGGCGGATTGCATCAGAGATTGTTTTTCAGAGAAAAAACGTACCTCTGACCACAACCGGCGAATTAAAAAATGTGCTGCAAAAGTTTGCCGCGAGGGGTAAGGAAAATAAGTTCTTTGCGCAGGTTTTTCAGGCCCTCAGGATTGAGGTAAACAATGAGCTGGAATCGCTCAAAGAGCTTCTGGAAAATAGCCTCGAGGTATTGAAGCCCGGAGGGAGACTGGTAGTGATCTCTTACCATTCCCTTGAGGACCGGTTGGTGAAAAACTTTATGAGATCAGGTAATTTTCTTGGTGAAGTGGAAAAAGACTTTTTCGGGAATGTATTATCTCCGGTAAAACCAGTTGGGAAACTGATTGTACCGGATGAAGAAGAGCAGGAACGGAATCCAAGATCCAGGAGTGCGAAACTAAGAATTGCAGAAAAAATAAACTGATTATGGCCGAAAACACATATAAAGAACCTGTTAAGGAGCCTTCTTCCAATAAGGAGAGCAAAGGAAACAGTGTTTTCCAGTCCATGCTCAACGGAAGTTATCTCACCTTTGAGAAATCGCCCGGACTGTTTCCCTTTGTTATTTTCCTGACCTTTCTTTCGGTATTGCTCATTGCCAACACCTATTATGCAGAGAAAAAGGTAAGGCAGATTGAAGCGATGCGAAATGAAGTAACGGAGCTGCGTATTATTTATATTTCCAACAAGGCTGAGCTGATGCATTTAAGCAATCAGTCGGAGATAGCCCGCAGGCTGGCCAGCAAAGGATATATTGAATCAACTGTGCCTCCGCGTATCGTGCAGGAAGAAAAAAGGCAAAGAAGCTTTCTGCTCAGGATATTCAGAGGACGACATTAATTAATTGATGAAACAAGCTTAAGGATAATAACCTTCAATGACCAATAAGAAAAGCGACATATTGTGGAGAATTTACCTGGTTTACTTTCTTACAGTAACCTTTGGGATTATTATCCTCGTGCGTGTGGCCTACATTCAGTTTGTTGAGGGGGAGCAATGGAAAGAGCTCGCCCGCAGCAGTACTATGCGATATGTAAGCATTGATGCGGTAAGGGGTGATATCCTGGCTGATGATGGGCGCTTGCTGGCCACCAGTGTGCCGGTTTATGAGGTCAGGATGGATATGCACAGAAGTGTGGTCTCGGATCAGGTATTCAACCAGGGCATCGACTCTCTCTCACTCATGCTCTCGCGTTTATTCCGCGATCGGTCGCAGGCCGACTATCGTCGCATGCTTACGCAGGCCCGGCGCAATCAGGAGAGGTACTTTCTGGTAAAACGAAATGTATCGTATCATCAGCTGGTTGAACTGAGGGAGTTCCCCATATTCCGGCTGGGCCGGTTCAGGGGCGGTTTGGTGGTGGTGGAGCGCAACCGGCGCGAAACACCTTTCCAGAGCCTTGCTGCACGCACCATTGGCTATGAGCGCGAAGGGGTGTACGTGGGACTTGAAGGAGCCTACAGGGAGTACCTTGAAGGAGTACAGGGCAAGCGGCTCATGCAGCGAATCAGTGGTGGCAACTGGATGCCCGTAAATGATGAAAATGAGATCAGGACCCAAAACGGAAAGGATGTTATCACCACCCTGAATATCCATATGCAGGATATCGTGGAAAGTGCCCTGAAGAAGCAACTGGAACGATCACAGGCACAGCATGGTACAGCAGTGGTTATGGAGGTTGCCACCGGCAAGGTGAAAGCCATCAGCAATCTTACCCGTAATCAGCATGGCAGGTATGAAGAAACCTTCAATTATGCCATTGGCGAGAGTGCCGAGCCTGGTTCAACCTTTAAACTTGCCAGCATGATTGCCCTGCTGGAAGACGGAGCAGTGACCCCCGATGAGCTTGTGCATACTGGAGATGGCAGGGTAACCTTTGCTGACAGGGTTATGCGCGATGCCCGCGAAGGGGGGTTCGGAACCATTAGCGTTGCAGAGGTATTTGCCCTTTCTTCCAATGTGGGTACCGCGATGCTGGTGCATGATACCTATCGCCGCAACCCGCAACGCTTTGTGCAGCATCTTAAAAATATGAGGCTGGACCAGACGCTGGGTATTGAGATCAGGGGCGAAGGCAGACCATTTATCCCCGAGCCCGAATCATCGGCCTGGTCAGGGGTAACGCTACCATCCATGTCTATTGGATACAATGTTTCGGTTACTCCTCTGCAGTTACTTACATTGTACAACGCCGTTGCCAACAATGGCCGGATGATGAAACCCATGTTTGTGGAGGAGATCAGGCAAACAGGGCGCACTATTGAGCGATTTGAACCGAAGGTGCTGAAACGCTCCATTTGCTCGCAGTCTACCCTGGAGCAGGTGAAAAAAATGCTCGAAATGGTGGTGGATACCGGCACGGCATCACGCATCCATACTCCGGTATACAAAATCGCAGGAAAAACCGGTACCGCCCTGGTAGCCAACCCTACCGGAGGATACCGTTCTGGAGACCGGGTAAGGTACAGGGCTTCTTTTGCAGGGTATTTCCCGGCCGATAATCCCGTGTATTCCATGATTGTAGTGGTGCACGACCCTAAAGGGTGGGTATTTACCGGAAGCCAGGTGGCGGCACCCGTTTTCAGGGAGATAGCCGATAAGATCTACGCCACTCAACTCAATGTCAATGATAATTACCTGGAAGCTCCGGTTATGGCTTCACTGCCCGACAGAATGGCCGGCCAGATGAGCGAATTAAAAAATATTTACTCCGTGTTTAACCGCCGTATCCATTGGGAAGGTGAGCAACAGACAGACTGGGTGAATGCAAGGGCTCTAACTGGTGATACCATCAGGATTGCCGACCGTGAAATGATTCCCAACCTGGTTCCTGACGTGGTGGGAATGGGGCTGAGAGACGCCTTGTACCTTCTTGAGAATTCAGGGTTGAGGGTCAGATTTACTGGCAGAGGCATGGTAAGATCACAGAGTATAAGGCCGGGTACACGTATAGTGCCGGGCAATGTTATTGTAATTCAGTTATCTTAAAATCTACAACAGAATCTTGAAACTGTTAACCGACATATTATATAAGTGTGAACTGCAGGAGATAAGCGGTTCAACTGTTATTGAGGTAAAAGACATTATTCACGACTCACGAAAAGTGAGCAAGGGATCCTTGTTTGTTGCTTTGAAAGGACTCACCAGCGATGGTCATACCTTCATCCCTGTTGCAGCAGAAGCAGGAGCTGTGGCAGTTGTCTGCAACAATATCCCTGATCAGAAGCAGGATGGGGTAACCTATGTAAAAGTTGCCGATACGGCTATTGCCATGGCACAAATTGCGGCCAATTTTTACGATAATCCTTCTGAGCGGTTAAAAGTAATAGGTGTTACAGGTACCAATGGCAAAACAACCATTGCGACATTACTCTATCAGTTGTTTATGAATGCAGGGTATAAATGTGGTCTCATATCTACCATTTTGAATAAAACAGATGATGAGGTGATTCCGGCAGCCTATACTACGCCTGATTCTATTGAGCTCAACCGGCTTTTTGCCTCCATGCTTGAAAAAGGATGTGAGTACTGTTTCATGGAGGTGAGTTCGCATGCCATCCACCAGAAAAGAGTGGAGGGTGTTCGTTTTTACGGAGGGATCTTCACCAACCTTACCCACGATCATCTTGACTATCACAAAACGTTCAGGGAGTATCTCAATACAAAAAAAGCATTTTTTGATACCCTTGGTAAAAAGGCATTTGCCCTTACCAACAGCGATGATAAGAATGGTGCTGTAATGCTTCAGAATACGGTAGCCAGAAAATATTCCTACGGATTAAAAAACATGGCTGATTACAAAGGAAAGGTTACAGAGAACCTGCTTAGCGGCCTGGTGATGCAGATTGAGGGGCGGGAAGTTTTTTGCAGACTGGTGGGCGAGTTCAATGCAAGCAATCTGATGGCTATTTACGCATGCAGCCGTTTGCTGGGTCTGGAAGCCGATGAGGCACTTACAGCCGTAAGCCATCTGGCACCGGTTGAAGGGCGTTTTGACTATTTTATCAATGATCATAATGTAACGGGAATTGTGGATTATGCCCACACGCCCGATGCCCTGGAAAATGTACTGAAAACCATTTCGGGCCTGCGAACAGGCAAGGAGAAGGTGATCACGGTGGTGGGGTGTGGCGGTAACCGCGATGCAGAAAAACGTCCTGCCATGGCAGCCATTGCGGCCAATTACAGCGATACAGTGATCCTTACCAGCGACAACCCGCGGTTTGAGGAGCCTGGCGCAATTATCGAGGATATGAAAAAGGGGATTGAGTTTACCGCTGCAAAAAAAACCCTGGTGATTGAAAACAGGAAAGAGGCCATTAAAACAGCAGCAGCCCTTGCAGGAGAAGGAGACCTGATACTTGTGGCCGGTAAAGGCCACGAGAAGTACCAGGAGATAAAAGGGGTAAGATATTCCTTTGATGATAAACTTGAACTTAAAGAGGCCCTGGCCTGATAAAAATATAAAAACATGCTGTATCATATTTTTGCATATCTCGATCAAGCGTTTGATATTCCCGGAACAGGGTTGTTTCAGTACATCTCTTTCAGGGCCGGTATGGCCATGATCTTATCGCTTTTTATCTCCATGATCTTTGGCAAGAGGATCATCGGGTATCTTCAGAAAAAGCAGGTGGGAGAAACCATTCGCAACCTTGGCCTCGAAGGTCAGATGCAGAAACAGGGAACCCCAACCATGGGAGGGATCATTATTATTGCATCCATCGTTATTCCCGGTGTTCTGTTTGCCAACCTGAAAAATGTATATGTGCTGTTACTCCTGTTTTCAACCTTGTGGCTTGGCGCCATCGGTTTTCTTGATGATTACATCAAAGTGTTCCGGAAAGATAAGAAGGGATTGCATGGAAAGTTTAAGATCCTTGGGCAGATCGGTCTTGGGATCATCGTAGGGAGTATTTTGTATTTCAATGATTCAGTAGTGATCAGGGAAACAGTGGTACCCGATTTTCAGTTTGTAACCAGCACGGAGTTGCTTGAGCTTGATGGCATGATGCGCGAAAGGGATGCATCCATAAAAGAGACAGTAAAATCTACCAAAACAACAATTCCATTTTTTAAAGATAATGAATTTGACTATTCTGTTCTGATCAGCTGGATGGGCAATGGATACGAACGGTGGACCTACCTGATATTTATCCCTATCGTAATCCTGATCATTACGGCGGTATCCAACGGGGCCAACATGACCGATGGCCTGGATGGCCTGGCAACAGGCACCTCGGCAATCATTGGTGTGGCGCTGGGTGTGCTGGCCTATGTATCGGGCAACGTGATCTTTTCTGACTATCTCAACATTATGTATATCCCCAACACTGGAGAAATGGTAGTGTTTATCGCGGCTTTCGTGGGGGCATGTATTGGCTTTATGTGGTACAATTCCTACCCGGCACAGGTGTTTATGGGCGATACCGGCAGTCTGGCACTGGGAGGGATTATTGCCGTTTTTGCCATAAGTATTCGTAAAGAGCTTCTTATTCCCATAATGTGCGGGATATTCCTGGTTGAGAGTGTTTCGGTAATGTTGCAGGTAGGATGGTTCAAGTTTACACGGATGAGGTTTGGCGAAGGAAGGAGGATCTTTAAAATGGCTCCCCTGCATCATCACTACCAGATGCTTGGATACCATGAAGCGAAGATTGTACAGCGGTTCCTCATCGTGGGGATCCTGCTTGCGGTAATTTCTATCATTACCCTGAAAGTAAGATAAAAAGAGATGTCTGTCAGATATGATATTGCTATACTGGGTGCAGGCGAAAGTGGGGTGGGTGCAGCAATGCTGGCAAAGAAAAAAGGGTTGAAGGCTTTTGTTTCTGATGCCGGACAGATCAACCAGAAATACAAAAACGTTCTTTCAGATCATGAAATAACCTGGGAAGAGGGAAAGCACAGCGAAGAGCTTATTCTCAATGCAGGCCAGATCATCAAAAGCCCTGGCATCCCCGAAAGGGTAGCCATTGTGCAGAAAGCTCTGGGCAGAAGAATTGCCGTTGTCTCGGAGATTGAATTTGCAGCCCGCTATACCAATGCAAGGAAGATTTGCATCACGGGAAGCAACGGCAAAACCACTACCACCCTGCTTACCTATCATATCCTGAAGAGTGCAGGATTCAATGTGGGGTTGGCAGGAAACGTGGGAAAAAGTTTTGCATGGCAGGTGGCCGAAAACGACTTTGATTACTATGTGCTGGAGATCTCAAGCTTTCAACTGGACGGGATGTTTGACTTCAAAGCCGATGTGGCTGTTTTGTTAAACATCACCCCGGATCACCTGGATCGCTACAATAACCGGTTTGAGGATTATGTAGAATCCAAGTTTCGCATTGCCCGAAACCAGACGCCCCGGGATGCCTTTGTTTATTTCAGGGATGATCCGGTGATCAGCAGTTATCTTGAAAAAAACAAGATCGGAGCACGACTGATCCCTTTTACAGGTAAAAATGACTCCCATTGCGGAGCATACATAAAAAATGATTCAACTTTTATTATCAATATTAACGCGGACACAATAGAAATGGAAATCAAAGATTTGTCTTTAACAGGTAAGCACAATGTTTATAATTCCATGGCTTCAGGGATTGCAGCCAGGCTTGTGGATATCAGAAAAGAGGTGATCAAGCAGAGCCTTTCGGAATTTGAGAATATTGAGCACCGGCTCGAGCATGTTGCCATGGTGAGAGGAATTGAGTTTATCAATGATTCAAAGGCTACCAATGTCAACTCTACCTGGTATGCCCTTGAAAGCATCAAAAAGCCGCTGATCTGGATTGCAGGGGGTATTGACAAGGGCAATGACTACGAGCCATTGATCCCACTGGTAAAAGAAAAAGTAAAAGCCATTGTGTGCCTTGGTAAGGACAACAGCCGTATCATGAATACGTTTGAGCTTCTGGTGCCGGTAATCCTGGAGGCTGAAAGTGCAGAAGATGCCGTAAAAGCAGCATATTTTATAGGAAAGCCGGGAGATGCAGTGCTGCTGTCGCCGGCCTGTGCCAGTTTTGATCTTTTTGAAAACTATGAAGACCGCGGCAGGCAGTTCAAACAGCAGGTTTATGATTTGTAACATTTAAAGGATTCTATCATACAGTTAAGCAGAAATTAATGAAGGCAATACTCGCACGTTTACAGGGAGACAAGGTGATATGGTTTGTGGTGGCATTCTTGTCACTGTTCTCCATCCTGGCGGTGTACAGCTCAACCGGCACCCTTGCCTATCGTTTCCAGGCCGGAAATACGGAGTATTATCTTATCAAGCATTTTATTATCCTTGTGTCTGGGTTGCTGCTGATGTATGTGGCCCACAAAATAAAATATACTTATTACTCGCGGCTTTCGCAACTGGCGTTGTTCCTGGCTATCCCTTTGCTTGTGTTTACTCTGGTTATGGGAACCAGTATCAACGAGGCCAATCGCTGGCTTACCCTGCCTGTAATCAATATTACCTTCCAGAGTTCTGACTTTGCCAAGCTGGCTTTGATAATGTATATTGCAAGGGTCCTTACCAAGAAGCAGGATCAGATAAAAGATTTCAAATCGGCATTTCTGCCGGTCATCCTTCCGGTGATCATTGTTTGTGGACTAATTTTACCGGCCAACCTTTCAACCGCGGTTATTCTGTTCGCCACCTCCATGGTACTGATGTTTATCGGGCGTATCAGCCTTAAGTATATTCTAGCCATGAGTGGCATCGGGGTATTCTTTCTCAGTATTTTCCTGCTGATCCTTTTCAATTCACCCGAAACAGGACGGTTGTATACCTGGAAAGCCCGTATCGACCGGTTCATGGACAAGGAAAATTCTGATACCTATCAGTCTGACCAGGCAAAGATTGCCATTGCAACTGGAGGCATTACCGGAAAAATGCCCGGCAATTCATCCCAGAGGAACTTTCTGCCACAGGCCTTTTCTGATTTTATTTATGCCATCATTATAGAGGAATACGGATTGATCGGTGGTTTTGTAGTGCTGATGCTTTACCTGATACTGCTGTTCAGAGGGGTGCGCATTGCCCATCGAAGCCCCGGTACTTTTGGGGCATTTCTGGCCGCAGGGCTTACTTTTAGCCTTGTTTTTCAGGCCATGATCAACATGGCCGTTACTGTAGATCTGCTGCCGGTTACCGGTCAGCCATTACCCCTGTTGAGTATGGGTGGTACCTCATTGTGGTTTACCAGCCTGGCCATTGGAATAATACTGAGCGTTAGCCGGAAAGTAGAAGAAGCCGAACAACAGGAAGGAGGTGCCTATGCCTGACCAGATCAAAGTAATCATTGCCGGAGGTGGCACCGGAGGCCATGTTTTCCCTGCCATAGCCATTGCCAATGCCATAAAGGAGAAGGTGTTCAATGCACGTATCCTGTTTGTGGGAGCAAAAGGGCGCATGGAAATGGAAAAGGTACCGGCTGCCGGCTATCACATTATCGGTCTCAATATTTCCGGACTGCAAAGGCGACTCACATGGAAAAACTTCCTGGTGCCCTTTAAGTTGTGCGACAGCATGGTGCGGTCTAAAAACATAGTAAAAAGATTCAGGCCTCAGATTGTTATTGGTGTGGGAGGGTATGCCAGTGGCCCGGTGGTAAGGGCGGCTGCCAAATACGGAATTCCCACTCTCATACAGGAGCAGAATTCTTATCCGGGTATCACTAATAAAATCCTTGCGCGCAAGGCAGATAAGATCTGTGTGGCTTATGAAGGAATGGAACGCTTTTTCCCCAAAGAGAAAATATTCCTGACCGGAAATCCGGTCAGGAATGATATCCTGGATGCCAACAGCAGAAAGGAAGAAGGCCTTGAGTATTTTGGATTCAGCCCTGATAAAAAAGTAGTACTTATTGTGGGAGGTAGCCTGGGTGCCTTAAGCATCAACGAAGCCATGAACAGGCATGTGGAAGGGATGTTGTCAGAAGGGTTGCAGGTAATCTGGCAAACAGGGAAGCACTACATTGACAATGCCATGCTGCTGGCCGGCAGATTGAAGACAAAGTCTTTGTGGGTAAATGCATTCATTAACAGAATGGACCTGGCCTTTGCAGTGAGTGATGTGGTGGTTTCAAGGGCTGGTGCCATTGCCATCAGCGAGATATGCGCCCTGCAACGCCCTTCGGTGCTGGTGCCTTCGCCCAATGTGGCCGAAGATCATCAAACCAAGAATGCCATGGCCCTGGTAAACATGCATGCTGCCGTGCTGGTGCGCGACAATGAGGTGCGTGAAAAACTGGGAAGTGCCGTTTCTGATCTGATTCATGATGAAGATAAACTACACAAACTAAAACAAAACATAGCTGGATTCTTTTACCGCGACTCGGCAAAAAATATTGCAGGAGTGGCCCTTGGACTAGTGAAATAAAAAAATATGGATATTAATCAGGCACATAGGATTTACTTTCTTGGAATCGGCGGCATTGGCATGAGTGCCCTTGCCCGGTATTTCCTGTGGCTTGGCAAGCAGGTTTACGGGTATGACCGTACATCAACCGATCTTACCATGCAGCTTGAAAAGGAAGGAGCTGTGATTAATTACACCGATACTGAAGAGGTGCTGCCTGCAGAAACGGACCTGGTAATTTATACACCGGCCATACCCAAAGAAAACAGGCAGTTTGTTTTCTTCAAAAACAGCCCGGTTAAAATGATGAAGCGATCTGAAATGCTGGGACAAATTGCTGCCGGCATTCCCACGATAGCTGTTGCCGGAACCCATGGAAAAACTACTGTAGCAAGCATTATTGCCCATATTTTCAAAACTGCAAAAATGGACTTTGTGAGTTTCGTAGGAGGGATCAGCGCCAATTATGATACGAATTTTATTGTGTCGGGCAAACCCCGTTGGGCTATCGTTGAGGCAGATGAGTTTGACCGGTCATTCCTGCAGCTTAAACCACGGGTGGCAGTGATCACTTCTATGGATGCCGACCACCTTGATGTGTATGGAACCATGGATCAGTTAAAAGAGTCCTTCACGTTGTTTACCCAAAAGGTTGAACCCGGCGGACATCTTATCATGAAAGATAAACTGGGAATGACTGCCCCGGAAAATGTGATGATTGAAAAATATGGTACCGCTAACCAGGCCCGATTCAGGATGCTGAACCCGGTAATTGAAGAAGGGAAATACCATTGTGCATTTACTGAAGGTAACCAGGAATACCCGGTAAAATTTGGTGGAGCCGGGTTGCATAATCTCGAAAATGCCCTTGCTGCAGCTGCTGCATCACGCATGGCAGGCATTTCATGGGAGAATATTCAACAGGCGTTGGGGACTTTTAAAGGAGTGAAAAGGCGTTTTGAAATAATTTGTGCGGGAGGAAAATCGGTGTTTATTGATGATTATGCACATCATCCTGAGGAGATTGCAGCCTGTGTAAGATCAGCCAGGGCACTGTTTCCGAAGAAAAAGATCACCGGCATTTTTCAGCCGCACCTGTATTCGCGCACCCGCGATCTGGCTGATGGTTTTGGTGAGGCACTGGGCATGCTCGACCAGGTTGTTGTAATGGATATTTATCCGGCCAGGGAATTGCCCATTGAAGGGGTAAGTGCCCATTCCATTCTTGATAAGATCGATCTGCCCGAGAAATACTTTGTCCCTGACAAGGACCTGCTGGAGTTTGTGAACGCCAACCGGTTTGAAGTATTGATTACCATGGGGGCCGGAAATATAGACAAGTTTGTTAAACCCATTAAAGCATTGCTGGATAAATCATGAAAAAGGTTCTGGTCATCATACTGTATATTCTGATACCTGCAGGAGTTTTTCTGTTGCTGAGCTTTGCCGTTGAAAGCAATAAGACTATGCCCTGCCGCAGCTTCAGTGTAAACATTGATCAGCCTCATGGGATGAGGTTTGTTGATTCGGCGGAAGTGGTTAAAAAAGTATATGCATTGATGGACACCCTGGAAGGGCGGGTTATGAAGGATATATCGCTCAACCGCATTTCAGAAAGGATCAATGCCATGTATTATGTGCAGGATAGCCGGGTTTACAGGAGTATTGACGGCCATGTTATGGCAGATATTAAACAGAGGATACCCATTGTAAGGATCGTGAATACACTGAACGAGACCTATTACCTGGATGAATCGGGCCGTTTGATGAGGACCAGCGATAAGTTTACTGCCAGGGTTCCTGTTGCAACGGGGTTTATCCATACCAGGTATGCCCATGATTTTTCCCTTAATGAGCTAGCAGATGAAAATAAGTTGAGTCGCTCAGAAAGGGTAATGAAGGATTTGAATGAGTTGATCCGATACATGGGGAACGATCCTTTCTGGAGTGCATGGATCGATCAGGTATATGTAACCAGCCATGGAGAGTTTGAGTTGATCCCGCGCAACGGGGTGCATGTGGTGAAGCTGGGAGGAGTAGAGGATATGGAAGAAAAATTTGAGAAATTATTAAAGTTTTACAGAAACGGGCTTACCCACGTTGGTTGGGCAAGCTATTCAACAATAAATTTAAAGTATAAAAATCAGGTTGTTTGTTCAAAATAAATGCTGCTATGGTACCATCTGAAATTATTGTAGGTTTAGATATTGGTTCAACAAAAATTGCTTGTATCGTTGGACGTAAAAATGAATATGGCAAAATAGAAATACTCGGGCTGGGAAAAAGCCCCTCGCTGGGAGTAAGCCGAGGTGTTGTTGCCAATATACAACACACGGTTGATTCTATCCGTTCGGCTGTAACCGAAGCTGAGCAACGATCGGGGGTTGAGATCAGGGTGGTGAATGTGGGAATTGCCGGCCAGCATATCCGCAGTTTGCAGCATCGTGGTAGCATTATGCGAAACTCCATTGACGAGGAAGTGGATCAGCAGGATGTGGACGATCTGATCGAAAATATGTATAAGCTGGTGCTTCCTCCGGGAGAGGATATTATTCATGTAATCCCGCAAGACTACATTATTGACAATGAGCAGGGAATAAGAGCCCCCATCGGAATGTCGGGCAGATGCCTGGAGGCAAACTTTCACATTATTACCGGGCAACTGGCAGCAGCACGGAATATTGAGAAATGTGTTACCAAGGCAGGGCTTGAGATCGACGACCTTATCCTGGAGCCATTGGCATCTTCCGAGGCAGTGCTGAGTGCAGAAGAAAAAGAGGCCGGGGTGGTTCTGGTGGATATTGGTGGCGGCACTACCGATATTGCGATCTTTCAGGACAACATCATCCGGCATACCGCGGTAATTCCTCTGGGTGGCAACGTGATCACCGAAGATATCAAGGAAGGGTGTTCCATCATAAAGATACAGGCCGAAGCATTGAAGGTAAACTTTGGTTCGGCGCTGGCCAGTGAAAACCGCGACGAAGAGATCGTTTCCATTCCCGGATTAAAAGGGCGTGATCCCAAGGAGATCTCTCTGAAAAACCTGGCTAATATTATCCAGGCACGCTCTGAAGAGATCATTGAGCATGTGTATTATGAGATCCGCAACTCCGGTTTTGAAAACAAGCTTATTGCAGGGATCGTACTTACTGGTGGAGGCAGCCAGCTGAAGCATATCGCACAGCTCACATCATTTATTACCGGCATGGATACCCGGATCGGCTATCCCAGTGAGCACCTTGCCAAAGCCCCTTCCGATGAAGTATCCAAACCCATGCATGCCACCGGTGTTGGCCTTGTAATCCAGGGGTTTAACAATTCGGAGAAGCAGAGAAAAAAGAAGGAGCCAAGGGTATCTACCCACTCCAAAAAGAATAGAGGAAACTTTTTTGATGTCATCCTCAAAAAAGGAAGGCAATTTTTTGAGAATGATACCCCAGATTGATCGGTTTTATTAACAATTTCATTGGGAAATCTGTTGATAAAAACCTGTGTGTTAAGAAATAAATAAATTTTATAATAACTACTTTAGACCCGGAAAATATGAACACAGACATGATAAATTTCGACTTACCAAAAAACCAATCGTCCGATATTAAAGTCCTGGGTGTTGGGGGCGG
The DNA here is from genome assembly GCA_007135645.1 of Bacteroidales bacterium. Lineage (GTDB taxonomy): Bacteria > Bacteroidota > Bacteroidia > Bacteroidales > UBA7960 > SKVR01. The sequence continues at coordinate 4,464 of SLIL01000158.1, read as the reverse complement.
AGGTAGTAATGCAGTAAACTACATGTTTAAGCAGGGAATTGAAGGAGTAGATTTTGTGGTTTGCAATACCGATTCGCAAGCCCTTGACTGTAGCCCTGTACCCAATAAAATCCAGCTGGGAGTAAGCCTTACCGATGGCAGAGGTGCCGGAAGCATCCCCGCAGTTGGGAAAAACGCCGCCATAGAAGACATGGACCGGATCAAAGAGATCCTTGAAAAAAACACCAAGATGCTGTTCATTACCGCCGGTATGGGCGGAGGAACAGGTACCGGCGCAGCTCCGGTGATTGCCAAGGCTTCAAAAGAGATGGACATCCTCACTGTAGGAATTGTTACCATTCCTTTTGCTTTTGAAGGCCGCAAAAGAAGAATGCAGGCTGAAGAAGGCCTTAAAGAGATGAAAGAAAATGTGGATGCTCTCATTGTGATCTGCAACGATAAATTAAGGGAGCTTTACGGAAACTTGTCTGTTACAGATGCTTTTTCCAAGGCAGATAATGTCCTCACCACAGCTGCCAAAGGTATTGCTGAGATCATCACCCTTACCGGAGGTGTGAATGTGGATTTTGCAGATGTAAAAACTGTTATGTCCAATAGTGGAGTAGCCATTATGGGAAGTGGAAGTGCCGAAGGCGACAACCGTGCAATAAAAGCAGTAGAAACAGCTCTGGCATCACCCTTGCTCAATGACAACAATATCAAGGGTGCCAGCAATGTGTTGCTCAATATCATCAGCGGAAAGGAAGAGATCCTTATGGACGAAATCACCGAGATAACTGATTATATCCAAATGGAGGCTGGCTCTACGGCCGATATCATCTGGGGCTATGGCAAAGATGAAAGCCTGGGCAATAAGATCAATGTTATTATTGTTGCCACCGGATTTGGCGAAAATTCCGATCTCGGATACAATATGGAAGCGGCAGTGCCTAAGAAAAAAGTGATTCCCCTTGAAGGCAATGTGCAGAAGAATGAAGAGCCCCGCCAGGAAAATGAGCATGGCTTTACTGTAATATCACGAAAAGCATCACAGCAGGAAGGTTCTGACCCGGACAAGCATAAAGCAGACAAGGATCATCGTCAGGTACAAATTGACGTAGATAGCTCCAGGGATCAGGCATCGCTGTTCAGCACCGATAACAAAGATCAGGATACCCGGGAAAGAAATCCACTTACTGATATAAAAAGAAAGGAGCAGGAACCCGCTGAACCAAAAACCGAAGATCCTTTTGGACTTAAGGATAAAGCCCGCGAAAGAGAATCGCGTCTGCGCGAACTCAGCCTTAAAATCAAAACCCCCGAAGGGCTGAGTGATCTTGAAAAAGAACCTGCATACCTGAGAAGAAATGTTGCGCTGAATAAAGTTCCTGCAAGCCACGAATCGCAAGTGTCGAGATACACCCTCTTTGATGGTGACGGGAAAACCCAGATCAAATCCAACAATTCATTTTTACACGATAACGTTGATTAAGAACGGATACGCATCCCCTTCAAATGGCCCTGTTGAAAAGCAGGGCTTTTTTATTGCAACTGTTTTGCTAAATTTGCATAAACCTAAACCAATTAAAAAACCATGAGGCTACTTGAAAAAATTGACCAGGACATTAAAAAAGCTATGCTTGCCAAGGAGAAAGAAAGATTGGAAGCTTTGAGAGCAGTAAAAAATGCGCTGCTGGTACAACGAACAGATAAAGGGGGTACTGCTGAAATTAAACCGGAAGTGGAAATAATGCTTCTGAAGCGTTTGGTGAAGCAAAGAAAAGAAGCAGCCGAAATGTATGTTGACCAGGGTAGAAAGGATCTGGCAGATGTAGAAATCAATCAGGCGGGTGTTATTGAAGAGTATTTGCCTGAGCAACTGAGTGAGAAGGAGATTGAAAAACAGGTGAAAAAAGTGATCCTGGAAACCGGTGCATCTGATATGAAAGACATGGGCAAAGTAATGGGACGAGCTTCAAAGGAAATGGCAGGGAAAGCTGATAATAAGCTGGTGTCTGAAGTTGTGAAAAGACTTTTGTCTTAATTTTGGAATAATAGTTGCTTGTTAAGCATTTAATTTTAAAATTGTGTAATTTTATTCTCCTGATAAAGTTTGATGTTTTCAGGTTGTAATAAAAGAACAAAAAAACATTCTTTACAACTTAACCTCTCATTTTATGATCAACAGGCGTTATTCAAATTTTAGTACCCTTTTCCCGGTAATTACATTTGTATTGGTTCTTTTAAGTGCTGAACTTTCAGCCCAGTCACGGCTTTACAACGCGGTCATGGATAACAACCAATCCAGGGTCAATCGTTTTCTTGCCCGGGGCGACAACCCAAATGGTGACGGCAATCCCCAGTTCGTGCCCCTGATTGGCGCTGCAGAAGCCAACCATTACCGGATCCTTGTGACCCTGCTGGAACACCAGGCCAATGTTAATATTCAGAACCATATTGGGTTTACGGCTCTAATGGAAGCAGCTATTCAACGAAACAACCGGATATTGAACTACCTTATTTACAATGGCGCAAACCTGGAAATCAGGGCCAACAATGGTGCAACTGCCCTCATGGTTGCTATTAATGCCGGAAATAACAGAGGAGCCATACAGTTGCTCGAAGCAGGGGCCAATCCCAATATCTCAGACCTTGATGGTAATACCATTTTGATGAGGTCCCTTGAATCCGGAACCAATACGGAGGCTGTTCAAATGCTGGTTGAGCATGGTGCGGATGTTAATGCCAGAAACCCGGCAGGTATTCCTACAATAATGGTGCATCGATACCAGGGGAGAATTCCTGTACACCAGGAACTCATTAACCAGGGGGCAGATGTAAATATCCAGGATCATCAGGGGCGCACTCCCATTATCAAAGCAGTAATGGAAGGAAACCTCGAGATGATCAGAATACTTATTCAGAATGGCGCAGACAGGTTTATTACCGACAATACGGGTACTTCTGCCCAGGATTATGGTTTTGCCCAGATGGAGATCAGGCAATACTTTGAATCTCTCAACGAGAACTGATAGTTATAATTTACACAGTTTTAACTCCAATTGATAGGTTATGAAAATAAAAGATAGATGGAGCCAGTTATCAATTGGCACAAAAGTTTCTGTAATCATCTCCTTCATGGTTTTTGTGGTTCTGGTTACCCTTGGTACAGTCGTGGTAATAACCCGTCAGTCCATGCAGATTGAAGGAAACAGTGATCGTATGACGGCCCATGTCAATGACCTTTACCGCATGCTTGAGCTCAATTATCGCACAAAAACCGATCTCGTTTCTATTGCTCTAACCTATGCTGATGAAGTAGTAAGCTCAGCCGGAGAATTATCCCTGGATACCAGTTTGATCAGTATTCAGGTTACCAACCAGGAAACGAATGTATCCCGAACCATGGATATCCTCCCTTTAATGATCAATAATTCTCCATTGTGGAACAACACCCGGATTGTTGATAGAATTCAGGATGGTGCAGACGTTGCTTCCACAATCTTTCAACGGGTTGATGGTGGATTTCTGAGGATCTCAACCAATATAAGAGACAGGCAGGGGCAACGGGGCACAGGAACCTACATCCCTGATAACTCCCCGGTCGCCAATAGCTTACTAAATGGCGAGGTTTTTCAGGGCAGGGCAGTAATCCTTGATGAATACTTTATTACCGCCTACCAGCCCTTGTATGTTGACGGTGAGTTAGCAGGCGCAATCTTTGTGGGTGTGCCCGAAAAAGATCTTGGTTTTCTTGCAGACACCTATGCCGACATCAGGTACTTTAGCACCGGTTACCCTTTTCTCGTGGATAGTGAAGGAAATGTAATGATCCACCCAACCGAACAGGGGAATAATATTGCCGGCTCCCATGTATTTCAACACATGGTAGCTGCAAGAGAAGGTTCATTGGTATATCGCTGGCCGGAGGATCAGCGAAATGCTCCCGAAAGAAGGTTGTTTTTCAGGTTTTTTGAGCCCTATCAAACCTTTGTAGCCGTTACAGTTACAGAATATGATTTTTATCAGCAGGCCACAAGAAATGCACGTAACCTTGTTTATGGTGCAATAGTTTTCGGTATTATTTTCCTGTTGATTTCCTTACGATTTATTATGCGGCAGATAACTACCCCTATCAATCAAACATCGGAGATCCTGCAAGGGCTTGCCATGGGTAAACAATTGGATCATTTTATTACTACACGCAAAGATGAAATTGGTGGGATCTCTCAATCACTCAATAAACTGATTGATGGTCTGAAAGCAACAGCAGAGTTTGCCAACGAGATAGAGAAAAAGAATTTTGATTATGCATTTACCCCTTTGAGTGATGAAGATGTGTTAGGTAATGCGCTCATCCAAATGCGGGAAAGCCTTAAAAAAGCTGAGGCCGAAGATCAGAAAAGAAAGGAAGAGGACAAAAAACGCAACTGGACTACTGAAGGTCTGGCCAGGTTCAGTGACATCCTCAGGCAGAATAACGAT
>SLIL01000084.1 GCA_007135645.1 Bacteroidales bacterium | reverse complement strand
TAAGGTTATTTTTTTTTTTTTTAACAGGGTATAAAAAAGCCGAAAGACAAAAATCCTTCGGCTTTAAGCTTCATATAAGGGATAAACTTATTTTGCAAAAGCAACAGCCCTTGTTTCCCTGATAACGGTAATTTTTATCTGCCCGGGATAGGTCATCTCGGTCTGGATCTTTTTGGAAAGATCATAGGAAATTTGCTCAGCCTCTTTGTCGGTAATCTTATCACTTCCTACGATCACCCTTAATTCGCGACCAGCCTGGATGGCGTATGTTTTAACCACACCGGGATAGGAAAGGGCGAGTTCTTCAAGGTCGTTGAGCCTTTTAATGTAGGCTTCCACAACTTCTCTCCTTGCCCCTGGCCTGGCACCTGAAATAGCATCACAAACCTGAATGATGGGTGAGATAAGGTTGTCCATTTCCACCTCTTCATGGTGAGATCCAATAGCATTGCATACATCAGGCTTTTCTTTATACTTCTCAGCGAGTTTCATCCCAAGGATTGCATGTGGCAGATCGGGCTCGTTATCGGGTACCTTTCCAATATCGTGCAACAGTGCTGCTCTTTTGGCAATCTTGGGATTCAAGCCCAACTCAGATGCCATGGTGGCAGCAAGGTTAGCAACCTCTTTGGAGTGCTGCAGAAGGTTCTGGCCATAAGACGAACGGTATTTCATTTTTCCCACCAACCTGATCAGCTCATGGTGCATATTATGAATACCCAGATCAATAGTAGTGCGTTTACCAATCTCCATGATCTCCTGATCAATCTGCTTTTTGGTTTTTGCCACCACTTCTTCAATCCTGGCAGGGTGAATGCGACCGTCGGTAACCAGCTTATGCAATGAAAGCCTGGCGATTTCTCTTCTAACAGGATCAAATCCGCTAAGGATAATTGCCTCCGGGGTATCATCCACAATGATCTCTACCCCGGTAGCTGCTTCCAGGGCCCTGATATTGCGCCCTTCACGGCCAATAACGCGACCTTTGATCTCATCATTTTCAATGGGAAATACCGAAACAGAGTTTTCAATGGCCACTTCGGTAGCCGTTCTCTGAATGGACTGAACCACAATCTTTCTGGCTTCTTTGGACGCTGTTAAGCGAGCTTCCTCCATTATATCTTTGACAAAAGATTGTGCATCGGTTTGCGCTTCTTCCCTCAGGGTTTCCACCAGCTGTTCTTTGGCTTCTTCTGCAGACATTCCACTCATGGATTGCAGTTGCTCAAGCTGCTGCCGGTATACCTTATCCAGCTCTGACTGCTTGCGTTTGCTCAGTTCAATCTGTTGATCCAGTTGCTCCTTCAGGACATCATTATCCCTTAGTTTTTTATTTATTTCTTCCAGCTTTTGTGATACAGCAGACTCTTTCTGTTTGATCCGGTTTTCACTTACAGCAATTTCACTGTTCTTTGCTGACACGTGCTTTTCATGCTCTGCTTTCAGCTGAAGGAATTTTTCCTTGGCCTGAAGAATTTTTTCTTTTTTAATTACTTCGGCTTCATTTCTGGCATCTTTAATTATCTGCTGGCTCTTTCTTTCCAGGCTGCGCCTCAGGAAAGTAGCTGATGCAAGGATACCCAGGATTACAGATACCACGGCAATGACAGCATAAATTATTATTTCCATTTCTTCTATTTAAATTAGTTAATACGTAAATCAAAGGGTTAAAAAAAAAACCCGCAATTAATTCATAAGGTTTGTAAGAAACCCCAATTATACATGGTTGAGGAGGCCGAAAAACATCAAACGTCCACTGATCGCCAAAGCGATTTTGCCATGATAAATCAAGGCAAATGAGGCCTGTTTTTAATTTAACGAGCTATTCCTCAAAGTTTTAAAATGTTGAGTTTCAAAAACGTGTATTGAATTAATGCGGGTATAGCATAATATCTTTCAAAGAGCGAATTATCTTATTCTTTCAGATAGTCATCGAGCAACTGATCAATTTTGTTGAGTTTATCAGCCAGTTCCTGTGAAAACCTGGATGACTCATCAGACTTAACAACATCTACGGCAAATTGCAATGCCACCATTGCGAGCAGGTCCTGTTTATCCCTGAAAGCAAAATTGTTGGCATAATCTTTCATTTTGGTATTTATAAGATCTTTTGCTAATCTGCACTGTTCTTCTTCTTTCTCATTGCTGATTGTTAGCCTGTAAGGGCGATCAGCAATTATAACTGATATATGTTGTCCTTTCATCAAGATGTCAATTGCGGCTACCTGTTTAAAAGTGAATAACACTTATCTATTTCCCGCAGAAGTTCATTAACCTGTTGCCTTGCCTGCATGGTGTCATGGCCCGAAAGCAGCCTGGCGACTTTAATCTTGTTGTTATCATCCTCCAGTTGCGAAATCTTTCTTTTGAGTGCTTCAATTTGCTCCTGAAGCGCTTGCTTTTCGTCAGATAATTGCCTTTTTTCTTCCTTAAGTTGCTGGTTACTGAAAATCAACTTCCTGACTTTATTTTCTATTCCTTCCAGAACAAGAGGCGTGTAACTCATTTAATTTAATAAATAATGAACTCCTTATGCAAAAGTAACAATTTTCGCTTATATTTAATAATATTTTTTCAAAAACCCGATACATTTGGTTTTTCGATATAAGCTATATAATTACAATTATTCAGAAGATAATATGAGAGAAGAATTTATTCACTTCCTATGGCGGTTCAGATTATTTAATTCTATTCCCCTGCAAACCACAAAGGGTCTTTTACTGGAAATTTTTCATCCGGGGATACTCAACAGTAATGCGGGGCCGGACTTTTCGGCAGCGCGGGTAAAAATTGACAATACCCTTTGGGCAGGCAATGTGGAGATCCATGTAAACAGCAGCGATTGGTACAGGCACAACCATCAACAAGATGAAGCCTACGGGAATATTATCCTTCATGTGGTTATGCATCATGACATGGAGATCAAAGATAATACCGGAGCGGAGGTACCTGTTTTTGAAGTGCGCAACTATTTTGATGCTTCGCTGCTGCATAATTATGAACGGATTGTGCATTCCAGGTCCTGGATTCCCTGCGAAAACTTTATTTTTGAAACAGACCCGTTTATTGTAAGTAACTGGCTGGGCCGCTTAATTGCCGAACGGCTGGAAAACAAGTCTAATGAAATAATGCAGTTTTACAGGTATTTTGACAACAACTGGCATCAGACATTTTATTATTTTCTGGCCCGCAACTTTGGGTTTAAGGTAAATGCCAGCCCCTTTGCACTATTGGCCCAGAAAACGCCCTATCAGATCCTGGCCCGCCACCGAAATGACCTTACGCAGCTGGAAGCCATCCTCTTTGGACAGGCTGGGTTTCTTAATAAAGATTTTAAAGATGCCTACCCTACCCTGCTTAAAAAAGAATATGCCTTTTTGCAACATAAATACTCTCTTGAACCGCTGGACTCTTCCCTGTGGAAATTTGGCAGGCTTCGACCACCCAACTTTCCTACCCTGCGCATTGCTCAGTTTGCAGCCCTTATACACCAATCAGATAGTCTTTTTGACAAAATCACTACCCGGGGAAATGTTGCGGATATAAAACCTCTCTTTAAACTAAAATGTTCTCCCTATTGGACCACCCATTACACTTTTGACAAGCCTTCTCATTCACGAGAAAAGAAGCCCGGTGATTCGGCTATAGAAAACATTCTGATCAATACGATTGCTCCTCTGAAGTTTGTTTTTGGCAAGGAATCCATGAAGCCTGAAATAAGAGAACAGGCAATCAACCTGCTCACTTTGTTACCACCCGAAAAGAATACGATAATCACCAACTGGGAAAAGATTGGTATAAAACCGGTAAATGCAGCCGAAAGTCAGGCTTTACTTGAGCTGAAGAAATACTATTGCACTCCTAAAAAATGTCTTCAATGCGCTATTGGACATAACCTGATCCGAAACAACAGGAAGGCTTCAGGCAGTGTATAAAAATGGATACTGGCTTTAAAAACCAGAATAGCTGAATCTTATTCTTGTTCGGTCCGGATCTCATAAGTAATTGGGATCACCTCCTTCAATGTGGCACTAACTCCGCAATACTTTTCTTTTGACAGTTCAACAGCCCTTTCCAGTTTGTCTGAAGGAAGATCTTTGCCTGTAAAGGTATAAACAATATGCATGGATTGAAATGCTTTGGGAGGTTCATCATCCATGTCTCCTTCAACTTTAATTTTCAGACCCTTGATGTTTACTTTCATTTTTTTAAGGATAGACACCACATCCATACCCGTGCAGCCAGCCAGAGCAAGCAGCATAAAAGGCTTGGGCCTTGGCCCTTTATCCTTTCCTCCACTTTCCGCTGGGCCGTCGATGGTAATCTTATGTCCGTCCATGTCTGCTTCAAACTGCAGATCTTCCAACCATTCAATTGCAACTTCTCGTTTCATAAAAGTATTTTATTATAGGACAATATTCGCTTATTTATTTGCCAGAAAGTTGATTTTAAACATGGTTCCATGATCAGAGGAATGAACTTCCATGGTACCATTGATCTGATCTTTTACAAGAATATCCGTAAGAGGCAACCCAATGGTTGTTAAGCCGGAGATATCAAAATCCGGTGGGATTCCCTTACCATTATCAGTAACAGAGATTTCATAGCTATTGTTTACACAGGCATACCTGATATGCAGAATGTGTTTCTCACCCTGATGCTTTCTCAGATAATAATCAGAAAAGCCATGCTGCAAGCTGTTGGATATAAGTTCATTAACGATAATACCCATAGGAATAGCATAGTCTACATCCAGAAAAACCTCTGAAAGATCATATTTCACCTCCACTTTATCTTTCCTGCGATGAAAAACGATCAGTTCTTCTGTAAGTATTTTCAAAAAGTTGGTAAAATCCACATCGGAATAGCTTATGGAAAGATAAAGGTTATGATGTACCTGTAAAAGGGTTTTAACCCGCTGTGCCAGTTCTTTAAACTTCCTGGATGCTGCAGCACTGAGATTTTCCTTATCATAAGCCAGGATCAATGAAATGATGATGTTCATGTTGTTCTTCACACGATTGTGTATTTCATTGATCAAAATCTCTTTCTCGGCTATATCGGCCTTAATCTGTTCTTCAACCCGCATTCTTTCAGTCATCTTCACCTGAAGCTCTTTGTATGACTCAGTAAGTTCACCGGTACGCTCCTTCACTCTCACTTCCAGCACATCACTGATCGCCCTGAGGTTTTTCTCCGCATGCTGCCTTACAATAATTTCTTTTTGCAGGTTGATGGCTTCACGGTTGTCATGGCCATAAATAATAAAACCCTGCAAGTCATTGAAGCGATCTTTTATTACCATAAAGTAGAGACTGGTTTCTATGCTGTTAAAGCTAATGTCTTTCATTGTTAAAGCCAGTGGGCCGATTTGTCCTTTGGTTTCTGCTTTGTGAAGGTAGCCAGCTATAAGGGTTCGATTCTCAAAGAACATCGATACATCTTTTCCTTCCAGGTTACTGGTATTTCCTGCCAGCAACTTTTCGGTAAATGAATTGGATCTGACAATAAGAAAATCCCTGTTAATAAACAGAACGATCTCTTTGAGGTGCCTGATAATATTGTCTGCAATATGGTAAGATGTATTGGTACCCATGAGCCTGTATTTAACCATAGCATAGGAAATGGCTCCAAACCAAAGGATTGAACTGATATGTGCCAAAGGCGGGAGAACATAGATTTCCAGGACTGGCAGCAAAATATCTACAATTGCTGCTGTAAGAGCAAAAATGACTAAAGTAAAAAAGAAAAGGTAGAATTGTCTGATTTCAAACGCATTAGACATGCTTTTTCGCCAACGCAATAAATTATGAAGGGTTATGGTAATCGCAACAACCAGATATATCATAAGAAGGATATAATATGGGCTATTCTTTGCGGGCAAAATATGCCAAATATTATCTATTTTAATAACATCATGCGGGACCCATAATCCTGAAAGACGCACAATTATCAGAAATATGCCGGTTAGAACTAAAGAAACCACAATAAGAACGGGAGCTTTGCGGTAAAAGGAACAATTACACAGCTTAAGATTAAAACCGGTCATGAATGCCGGAAACAAAAGATAACCCACAGAAGCAAACCTTTCCCAATAAAGAAACTGCTCAGCAGTCTGGGCCGGGTATGCAAAGACATATCCGAAAGACCAGACAGAGACCACAACACACGACAAAAAGAAAAGCTGGTTGAGCCTCGATCTGAGATTTTTTCGCAACACATAGATACCTGCCTGCAAATAAATAAGGAAAAGAAAAATGGATATAAGAGATAAAATGTCCATAAATGCCTTGATTAATCAACCATCAGGATTGAAAATTTATAATAAATGTTGTACCGGAGTTTCCAAAATAACTGATTTTACCTTTAAGGTGTTCTTTTGCCAGCACATGTACCAACTGAAAACCTATATTCTGATATCTCAATTCTTTAAAACTTCCGGGCAGTCCCACACCATTATCACTTATTATCAGGGAGTATTGAAGGTCATTTTTATAAAACTCAACATTGATGATACTTTTGGATTTTTGCGGGTTCTCACCTTCGGTGAATGCGTATTTTAATGCATTGATCATAAGCTCATTAAAAATAATACCCAACGGTATGGCCTGGTTGATATCCAGATTTTCATTGCGCAGGTTAAGTTTAAAAACGATATCCTTTCTTCTTCCAAAATTGCTGTAAAGCTCTCCGATTGATTTTTTAAGATAACCCGAGAAAGGAATATTTGACAAATTGGGAGAAGAATAGAAGTCTTCGTGAATTCTTGAAATATACCTCACTTTCTCTGCTATCTCCCGAAGCTTTTCTGCCGCAGCCTCATCAATTTTGGGATGACTGCACATCATATTTACCAGGGAAATGATCATCTGAATGTTATTCTTAACTCTGTGATGTACTTCCTGCACCAATTCAATTTTTTCCTGAAGATCGCCTTTTATGTGCTCCTCTGCATTTCTACGTTCAACTACTTCCTGTTGCAACTTGAGATTGGCCTCATGCAGCTCCCTGGTTCTCTTTTTAACAAGAAGCTCTAATTCCCGTCTGATCTGGGAAAGATTTTTTTCAGTACGCACCCGGTCGGCCACCTCTTCGCGCAATTTAAGCTTATGCCTGTAATCCAGACAACTGAAAACATATCCCTGCACCCTTTTATATTGGTCTGTAACCTTGATCACATAAAGCAATACCGGTATAAGCTCCTGGTTTTTAGATATTAAATCCATACGATACTGGCGAGATACACTTCTGGCCTCCATTGATTTAAGTGCATTTTCTATTTTTTCAGCATCGCTGAAGATATCAGGAAGTTTCTTTTTGCTTATTTCATAGTTATTGTATTTCAGTATAGAGAGTGTATGGTGATTAGTGGTATGAATTGTACCCTTTTCATCTGCAATAAAAATAAACTCTTTGATATGCCCTACAATGAGTTTGTAAACGGTATCGGGAGTAAGGGCCGATGATGGAAGAAAGAATAATACGTATACTACACCTACCACCAGAAACAAACCATTTACGGGTGCCATTGCAGGTACTATATCCTTTTCGATAAAAGGTAGTACCAGATTAGACATGAATGACAGTACAAAAAAACCACTCAATGCAAAAATCAAGATGCGGGCTTGTGTTTTCACCCTGTTCCTTTCAGACATAAAGTACCAGCTGATAAGAACATAGTAGATAATCAATACACTGACAATCAGATATAATACAAAAACAAAATAGGAAATGGTGTTATCGTTAGGAGTAAAAAACCAGATTCCTTCTGTCTGATGAAAAAATTTCAATGACTCAAGATTGGTCAAAACGGAATAATAGGAAACAAATGAAACAGGTAACAGGAAAAAGAAAAACAAGATACTTATCAGCGTACTTTTACTCCTTGTAAGTATAAGAAAAAACCAGACAGCAACTATGGGGAAAAATACCCATCCAAGTGCAGCTATACGATCATAAAAGTATACCTGTTCAATGGTCTCTGACCGGTAAATAAGTGAATAGAAAAAAGCATATACCGCAAACAAAACCGATAAAAGCACAAAAACACGGTTTTGCGTTGAACGGCTGTTCCGGTATAAAGCAAGTGCACCTGCCTGAATGTATATAAGAAAAGATATAAAAGAAAGTACTGTATATATATTCACTCTTGCAATTATTAAAGATAACTTCTTTTCAATTGTAAATATAATGATTAACCATTTACTGCCGGAAAATCATTAACCTGGTTTTTGTTTTTATTTTCTTATGCTGATTGCCCAATGGGTTAAATAAAAAATCCATAGATTATGCAGATTCATATCCATAAAAGTTTTTCAAAAACAGCAAAATGACAAAAAAAACACATCTTGTCTACAATTTATCTTCAAATATCGTATTTATTTTCAAATAAACCATATTTTTTATTCATTAACCTCCCAAGGTGCACAAGTCTTACATTGGCAAAACATCTCCTATCGCAATAAGTTCTTCTGTTATTTACCGGAACCAAATAAAAAAGGTTGCACACAATACAACTATGAACAACCTTTTAAAATATAAATCTGTTAGATCAGCTTTGACCAGTGCAATCAGTCCTGATCGGCCAGAAACCTTTCGGCTTCAATGGCGGCCATGCACCCTGTACCAGCGGCAGTAACGGCCTGGCGATAAACATGATCCTGAACATCACCGCAGGCGAAAACGCCGGGTATTTCTGTTTGAGTTGAATCGGGCATGGTGATCAGATATCCATTGTCGTCCATCTTTAATTGCCCCTTGAAAATATCTGAATTGGGTTTGTGTCCAATAGCTACAAAGAACCCTTCTATATCCAGTCGTTTTTCTTCGCCGGTTTGCGTATTCTCCAGAATAACCCCATTTACGGTTTTATCGCCAACAATTTCTTTGGGAACATGATTCCAGATGATCTCTATATTGGGAGCTTTCATTACCCTGTGTTGCATGGCCTTTGAAGCTCTAAGCTCGTCGCGGCGGTGCACCAGATAAACCTTTTTGCACAACTTTGAAAGATAGGAAGCCTCTTCGCATGCAGTGTCACCACCTCCAACAACAGCTACATCCTGTCCTTTGTAAAAAAAGCCATCGCAGGTAGCACAAGCCGAAACACCAAAGCCATTGAACTTCTGTTCAGACTCCATTCCCAGCCATTTGGCCGAAGCACCTGTTGAAATAATCAATGTTTCGGCAAGCACCTCTGTTTTCTCGTCAATGGTAACCTTAAAAGGTCTTTGGGATAAGTCCACCGCTGTGGCCAGTCCCCACCTTACGTCGGTCCCGAAACGCTCTGCCTGCTTCTTGAAATCTTCCATCATTTGCGGGCCCTGCACCCCATCGGGATAACCGGGGTAGTTTTCTACTTCGGTTGTTATCGTTAACTGGCCACCGGGCTGCAAACCCTGGTACATCACTGGTTTTAAGTCTGCCCTGGCAGCATAAATAGCAGCGGTATATCCGGCAGGGCCAGAACCCAGTATAAGACATTTGATCTTTTCTATGTTTTCGCTCATAACTGTACTTTTTTTATTTGGCAGGCAAAATTAACTTTTTTCGCTAAAGGGCGCAAGAAAAGTTTTGATGTATCTTGTTATTTATATATGACAGATTGATAGTTAGCGGGAAGACGGGAGATGGAGGTTGGATGTCGGAAGTTGGAGGTCCGATGTCCGAAGTTCGAAGTCGGGAGTCCGAAGTTCGAAGACGGAAGTGGGAAGACGGAAGTGGGATGGGTCAGTGGGGGGTGTTTTTCTGGGAATGGTAAACCAGTTTAAGGTCTGCAAGGGCAATGGCAGTAATGGCTTCAATTACCACGGGTACACGCAATGCAATGCAGGCATCATGGCGTCCTTTCACTTCGAGGGTTTCCACCTTCTTACTCTCAACACTATAGGTTTTCTGGGCAATGGAAATACTGGAAGTGGGTTTTACAGCCACCCGGAATATCATTTCATTGCCATTGGTAATACCACCGGTAATACCCCCTGCATTGTTAGAAGCAGTCTTTCCGGTTTCATCCAGGATAGGATCGTTGTGCTGGCTGCCTTTCATAGCGGCTGCCGAAAACCCCGAACCAAACTCAATACCTTTTATGGCAGGCACGGCAAAGGCAAGATGACTGATCACCGATTCAACGGAATCGAAAAAGGGTTCACCCCAACCCAGGGGAATGTTGCTTGTCCGGCACTCTACCAATCCACCAAGCGAATCACCGGCTTCCAGGGCTTCGGCCACAGCCTGTTCAATATCCTCCCTGCCACCTGCTTTGATCAGTTTTGCCTGTATATCAACCGGGTTGATGAGCTTTTTGGCCACCACGCCTGCTGTAACCAGAGCAAGGGTAAGCCTGCCCGAAAAATGGCCTCCTCCCCTGTGGTCATTGAATCCCTGGTAACGCTTCCAGGCTACAAAATCGGAATGCCCGGGACGGGGGGTTTTTACCAGGTTATCGTAATCGGAGGATTTGATGTTTTTATTGCGAAACAAAACCGTTATCGGAGCACCTGTGGTATGCCCCCTGAAACACCCTGAAACTATTTCAGGAAAGTCGTCCTCTTTTCGGGGTGTAGTACCTTTTGCTCCTGGTTTTCTTCGCTCCAGGTCTTGCAGGAAATCCTCTTCTGTAAGGGGAATACCAGGAGGGCATCCATCCAATGTAACACCGATAGCTTTTCCGTGCGATTCACCAAATATATGTACGCGAAATATTCTTCCAAATGTGTTCATATGCTAATTCAAGATTATCAGGTCAAGAGTTCGTTTATTGTTTTTAAATGCTAAACATTGCTAACCAGCTTTTCCATATCTTCAAAGAAAGCGGGGTAGGATTTTGCAACAGCCTGTGAATCACGAATAGCAACGGGGTTGTCAGCAATAAGCGCCCCCACTGCGCAAGCCATTGCAATGCGGTGGTCATGATGCGAAGACACTTCGGCACCTGATAGTTTACCACCCTTGATAATCATAATGTCATTATCCAGCTGAATGTTCAGTCCCATTTTTCCAAACTCCAGTTTAAGTGCGGTTGCCCGGTCGCTTTCCTTAACTTTTAACCGGGAAACACCTCTTATGCGTGTTTGCCCTTCGCAAGCTGCTGCCAGTGCTACCAACGGAGGGAACAAGTCAGGACAGTGGGTGGCATCAAACTCAAAACCTTTTAAAGGAGATCTCTTTATGTGAATGGAATCATTCTTCCATTGCATGGATGCACCACAAGCTTCCAATGCCTTTAAAACGGCCATATCTGCCTGAGCAGAGGAAGGATCAAGATTTTCGATGATGAGATCTCCGGTTATAGCTGCTGCTACCAGCCAGAATGCTGCTCCACTCCAGTCTCCTTCCACCACATAATCGCGTGGAGAAAAGGTTGCCGGAGCAGGCACGACAAACTCTTCATAGTTGTTGTTTTGCACTTCCACACCAAACTCCTTCATCATCCGGGTGGTAATATCAACGTATGGGCGGCTTTTCAGATCCTTTACCATAAACCTTGCAGGAGAGAGGGAGTAGGGTGCAGCGATGAGCAGCCCGGTAAGAACCTGCGAACTGACCGATCCGTCTACCTGTATTTGTCCTCCGGGCAATGGCCCTTTGACCTTTATGGGGACTCTGCCGCCGTTAGTAGTGCAGTGGGCACCCGCGGCAATCAAGGATTGCTCAATCATATCCATGGGCCTGGTGACCAGCGATCCTGAGCCGGTAAGTTCTGTCTCTGCAGCTAAAATGGCAGCCAAAGCAGAAAACATGCGGATCCCCAGCCCTGCTTCGCCACAGTCCAATGCAGTTTGTGGCTGGCTGATGCCCCCTTTGATACGCAGAGACTCTCCCTCATCAGTAATAGTAGCACCCAAAGACCTGCAAACCCTTATGGCTGCCAGCACATCATCCGAATCTCCGCAGTGAAACAGGCGTGATTCTCCCCTTGCAAGCGTTGCAATGGCAAGTGCTCTCTGAGCAACACTCTTGGATGCCGGGGCCCTAAGCTTACCTTTTACAGCTGAGGGAAAAACGGTTTTTATCATGTATGATGGTTTAATGGTAAATTAGTCTTTTATCATGTATTTATTCCAGAAAAAAGTATCTGTATCTGCTTAACATTAACGCTGTTTTTAATAAGAACACGGATGACGCGGATTTTAAAGATAATCGCTGATTTAAAAATCAAAGGCCCTGCATGCTTTTATACCGGATGTTTCTCTAAATACGCCTGCACATCCCCGGCACTAATCTCCTTTACCACCGCATGACCAATACGGTTTAAGAATATAAAATGCAAGGTATCCTGCTCTTTCTTTTTGTCTTTGAGCATAGCATGGTATACTTTTTCAATATCTGTCTCGTAGTGAAGCGGCAGGTTGTAACCAGCGATCAGGTCCAGGATTTTTTTTCTTTCACTTTCTTCCAGCAATCCTTTAAAAACGGAAAACCCGGAGGCAAATACCATTCCCACGGCCACTGCCTGCCCATGGGGTATGCGTGCCACTTTTTCCACGGCATGGCCCCAGGTATGTCCAAAATTCAGCAATCGCCTTTCGCCCCGCTCCAGCTCATCGGCCTGCACAATGGAAGCTTTGATCTTAACCGACTGTGAAACAATGCTGTTTACCGCTTCCGGTTGACGTTCATTTAGTAAATTCTGAGCAGAAAGCAGATAATCAAACTTTTTTTCATCCCTGATCAGGGCATGTTTAATCACCTCAGCCATTCCATTGCGGTATTCTTCCTCAGGAAGTGTTGCAAGCATAGTAGTGTCGCATATTACAAAGCGAGGTTGGGTAAAAGTCCCAATGATATTTTTATAGCCGTGGAGGTTGATCCCGTTTTTCCCTCCAACACTGGCATCTACCTGTGCCAGCAGCGATGTTGCCACAAATCCGAAAGGAATGCCACGCATAAATGTTGCAGCAACATACCCTGCAATATCACATACTACTCCCCCGCCAATCCCTACAATAAAACTGCTTCGGTCGGCCCCTTCATCCAGCAGCCATTTGTATATGAGTGCCACTGTAGAAAAGTCTTTGGAATTTTCTCCCGGATCAGCAATATATACCGGAAAGTCGGGAAATTGTTGGGCGTAATGCCCGAATACGTTCTTATCGGTAATGATAAAAACCTTTTTCAGGGGGATATAGGAAGTCAGGTTGGCAAGCGATTCACCCACAAGGATCTCAGAGCGGCCAGATTTGCCCTCAATTACAATTTTCTCCATATGTTCACAACAAAACTAAAGGGCAAAGTTATGTTCTTTTTTGGAATGCGCGCCGTTGGTTTTAATCCGGTTGTTTTGCAAATTGAGCGACTGATTATGAATCGTGTTGTAAATCTTTTCTATAAAAGATGAATCAATACCCGATATTGCAGCCATTTCTTTTACCCTTTGCAATACCTGCTCCCAGCGTCCGGTCTGGAGAGTACTCAATCCGGCTGTTTTCTTTACTTCGGCAATCTTTTCTGCAAGCTCCATACGGGTAGCAAGCGCCCAGATAAGCATGTCATCCATGGTATCTACCTCAGCTCTGAGTTCGTCGAGCAACTCATGGCTTGTGGCAAGGCAAATGTCACCAAACAGATCATTCATCAGATCATAGAAATCTTCAGGTTTAATTTGTTGTGCAGCATCGCTCCATGCATTTTCGGGATCCGGGTGTACCTCGATCATCAATCCATCCAGATGATGATCCATGGCCCGCTGCGAAAGCAGGTGGATCAGGTTGCGCTTACCTGCAATATGGCTGGGATCGGAGATAACGGGAATATGAGGAAGACGTTTTTTCAGCTCAAGGGGGATGTGCCAGAGAGGCTGGTTGCGCATGTTTGATTTTCCCCACCAGAAAAATCCGCGGTGAATGGCACCTACCTGATTTACACCGGCCCTGAGAAAACGGATAAGGGCACCTTCCCAAAGGTCAATATCAGGACTCAATGGATTCTTTACCAGCACGGGCACATCAACTCCTTTCAAAGAATCAGCGATCTCCTGAATAATGAAAGGGTTGCTCACTGTACGTGCCCCGATCCAAAGCATATCAACTCCTGCTTTCAACGCTTCTTCCACATGCTTTTCAGAACCAACTTCGGTGGTAACCTTCAGGCCGGTTTCTTTTTTCACTTCCTGCAACCATTCCAGTCCCGGAGCACCAATACCCTGAAAGCTATCGGGAGTGGTACGGGGTTTCCAGATGCCTGCCCTGAAGTAATCTACCCTGTCGTCAAGCGCCAGGGCCGAAGCGGCCTGCATTACCTGTTCGGGGGTCTCTGCACTGCACGGTCCGGCGATGATCAGTGGTCTTTCGCGTTTTAATATGCCGGACTGGGGAATGCCGGCCTCTCTGTTCTTCTTTTCTGATTTCATAATTTTACGGTTTTATATTGATTATTTTTTTTCGATCTTGTATATCTTGCTGACTTTAAATCATTAACTAGTCTTTGCACGAAAACTCGTATTTTTCTTAT
>SLIL01000004.1 GCA_007135645.1 Bacteroidales bacterium | reverse complement strand
TAACCTGCAGGATACGTCACAGCTGGATACCATACGCAAGACCCTGGACGACAAACTCTTGAAATACGATATCCTCAGCTGAAAATGCCAGGTCAATTTTTGATAAGTCGGATGGTTTCCTTTTCTCCTGAGTCTGAAAAAAGGGTGAGGAAATAAACACCTGATGCCAGCCCGCTCAAATGGTTGAATCCGTTATGCTCATTCAGTCTCTGCTCAAGGATGACTTTACCGTAAAGATCCGTAAGTATTACGATTGCGTTGTGCCACGACTCCGGGTATTCAATATTGAAATCTTCTGTAAAAGGATTGGGGAACACTTTAATGTTCCGGATTACAGGGGATTCAATATTTGTGGAATCCCAGACAGTATAGTTTTTCAGCATAAATCCGCGGGGGTCAAAAACAATGCTCTCCACATCCCCCTCTATGATAAATTCAAACTGCTGTAATACCTTATCCTGATATACTCTTACAAGTTGCTCCTGCCCTTCTGTCATTACCAAAAATTCGAGGCTTCCTTCAAAAAAGTCAGGTAAGGCTGCCGAGGTAGATTGTGAAGACTGGATGACCAGCTTCCCATCCTCCTGCCACCAGGTGATCTGGTAAGTGGGGAATCCTTCACCGTAGTACCATTGATCAAAAAACCATTCCCAGCTTTGCCCGGTTACCAGGTCCACGGTGCTCCTGAAATCATCTCCCGTGGCCACATCATCAGCAAAGATATCCTGAAACTCTTCCATAACCTGGAAGAACAGCGGATCATCATTGATCTCAAACCTGAGCTGATGGAGTATAGCGGCCCCTTTTCTATAGGAGAGCCTTCCATTGAAAATCCTCCAGACATCGGTAAGCTCAATGGGAGGAATATAAACACTTCCGCCGGGTTGTGATTTTACATTGCTGTGGACGGCCTGCATCCAGTCTTGCGCATAGGTGGGTCCCAGGATGAATTCGCGGGAGAGATACTCTGCATAGGAAGCAAATCCCTCGTTGATCCAGATATCGCTCCAGGTAGCACAGGTAACGTTGTTTCCAAACCAGTGATGGGCCAGCTCATGAGCCGTAATATCAAACCCGAAATAACCCATTGTGGAAATGGTTTGGTGCTCCATTCCCCCTCCCATGGGAGCCTGCGCATGACCATATTTTTCGCTGGCAAAAGGATAATTGCCCCAGAGTTCAGACATGAGCTGCATCATAGGAATGGTCATGTCGATGTTTGGTTTCTGGGCTTCGAGCACTTGCGGGTAGTTGTAAATGAAATTTTGTACCAGCACACTGTCAACACCTTGGGCCAGAGGAGCCATAAAGCTGTACTCCTGGTAGTTGGCCACGGCCAGAGAGATCAGGTAATAAGCTATGGGATAGTAGGAGTGCCACTGGTATTGCACACGGTCATTTTCCAGTTCGATCACATCATAAAGCAGCCCGTTGGATGCAGCCATGAATCCCTGTGGCACTGACAAATAGACATACACACTATCCGCTTTGTCAGACAGAACCTGCTTGCAGGGAAACCAAACCCGGGCATTATGTGGTTCGGAGAGTGTCCATAAAACCGGATCACCAAAGCTATTGGTGGCAGTCTGGATGCCGGAAAAAAATCCCTGAGGCTGAGGCTCACCGGCATAAAATACTTCCAGATCAACCATTTGGCCAGGCTCTTTTTCTTCTCCCAAGTCAATATCCAGAACATGATCCTGGTGCACAAAAGCAAGAGATTGACCATTGCTCATCACGGCCTCTACCGTTTGTACATCTGTAAGTTCCAGTACAAAATTACGGGTGGCTGGTTGTGTGATTTCTGCAACAACCCTTGTGGATCCAGCTATAAAAGTAGTCCATGGGTTAACCTGCAGATCAAGACCATAAAATTTTATGTCATAATGGTGCACCCGGGGGTCCTGGTCATATATGCCTGTTTTTGTGTGATTAACTTTGGCATGGGAACAATGGTGTGTACAGGTATGGGTAAAAAAAGAACGGTTAAATTGCCCGGCCACAGGGATAACCATGATCACTGCCAACCAGAACAGAAGAAGTGTTTTTATTGATTTACTCATCCTTTTCTTTTTATTACCTGATTAGTTTTAGGGCTCAAAATTCTTCTTATCCCTTGGATTTGGTTATCTATCTGAATTTGTGTCCGGCCTCATGTCACCAGGTATAAAGATAACATTTGTTTCAGTGGTTTTGCTCACGATATTGTTAATTTAATAGTATATGAGCCCGGTATAAAAAGGTTAACACGAAACATCCATTATCCTTTACAGGCTGAAAATCTAAAACTTGTGGAGTTTCAAGAAAAAAACATACATACTGATAGTATGCCACTTAACTTTGAGTCCACTCTAAAAAGTCTTTTTTTAAATGCTATTGACAAAACCTCCCATTATAACTCGCATAACTTCAATAGGTTGCGAGCTCCCCCTCTTAGGGGGATGGGGGGTATTGTGCTTTTCGGAGTGGACTAAACTTTTAAACTTTATAAACCTTAAACTCCTTAAACTGTACTCAGTAAATCCTTCCCGATTGCACTATATCGAACCCGATTGCACTATACCGAACACTTGTTGTGCGATTACGAACGGTGTTTTGAAAACAAAACAACTTCATTGAAAAAATAAAAAATCCCAAAAAACTTTTATAGTTTGTAACGTTTTCACTTTGCCGATCGTCTCATTCCAAAAAAACTGTTTTTCAAGCAGTTTAATTTTAACGCCTGTTTAATAATAATATTTGCTTTCAAAAAAACATTTTTGGCATGGATAATGTTGTAAGCAAACAAAACTTTTAAAACCCTGCGGGTTTTTTTAATCTGATCGTTAATGGATACAAAACAACGAATAGTAGAGCAGGCAGCCACCATGTTTTTCAGGTATGGCATCCGCTCCATTACCATGGATGAAATTGCTGAATCACTGGGCATTTCCAAACGAACCTTGTATGAAAGTTATTCCAACAAGGAGGAGCTGCTCATGCATTGTATTGAACATAAATACCAGGAGAACAAACAAATCAGGGAATCAT
The DNA here is from genome assembly GCA_007135645.1 of Bacteroidales bacterium. Taxonomy (GTDB): domain Bacteria; phylum Bacteroidota; class Bacteroidia; order Bacteroidales; family UBA7960; genus SKVR01. Next base: position 891 of record SLIL01000004.1, on the reverse strand, counting down.
TGCTCAATGAATACCCTGACAATATCCTTGAAGCCATTTATCAGCATTTCAGACTGGCAATCATCACCCTTGGCTCAATACATCCAAACTTTTTCAATGATCTGAAAAAATATCACTCCAAAATATGGAAGCATCATATTGAAAGCAAACAGGAGGAAAACATTGAGTTTACCCGTGCTCTGATAGAAAAAGGTATCTCGGAAGGCTATTTCATTGAAAGTGCCGATCCGGAGATCCTGGCCAGGATCAGCCATAGCTTAATGCAAACCATGAGTCTTACCAACATATTCCCGGAAACACGGTTTCCAAAGGCAGAGGTGGTAAAACAGTCCTTGATCAATTTCATCAGGGGAATGGCTACAGAAAAAGGCATCCGGTTTATTGATGATAAGTTTTTATCCATTCAGGAGTCATCCCTGTAACACAGATACAATAAGAACCTGATTAAATTAATTATAAAACTTATGAATTCCCGTTTATCCATTTATTTTTTCCTGATTCTCCTCACCATTGGAGTAAGTGCACAAACCGACACCCTTCGCCTTGATCATTCCACGGCCCTGGAGATTGCCCTTGAGAACAACCCTGCCATGGCAATAGCCAGGCTTGAAAAAGCGCGTGCTGAGGCAAGGATCAATGAAACACGGGGTAACCTTCTCCCCTCGGTGAATGCCATCGGCAACTACACCCGTAACCTGAAAAAGCAGGTGATCTTTTTCCCTGAAGAGATGGCTCCGCTTTTTGGCGGTGTTACGGCACTGGAAGTGGGAAACGACCACTCCTATATGGGTGGCTTACAGCTGGGCATGCCACTTTATAATCCGGCCGTTTTTGCCGGCATTGAAACAGCCCGTACCGAGCAACGGATCGCCAGTGAAAACTACAGGACCC
>SLIL01000350.1 GCA_007135645.1 Bacteroidales bacterium | reverse complement strand
TATTCCATAACTCAGATAATCCTTCCTATGCTTTTAACCTGCTGGTCAGGAAGTACCAGGAGAAGATTTACTGGCATGTTCGCAGGCTGGTCATTGATCACGAAGATACCAATGATGTAGTGCAGGAGGTATTTATCAAAACATGGAATGCACTGGGAAATTTCAGGGCCGAATCGGGATTGTATACCTGGTTGTACAGAATTGCAACCAATGAAGCGTTAAACTTTTTGCAACGAAAAAAAAGAAGATATTTTCTCCCCTGGCAGGATGTGGAAAATTCAATGCTTGAAAAATTAAGTGCCGACTCCTGGTACAATGGAGATGAAATACAAAGAAAGCTCCAGAAGGCGATACTCTCCCTTCCTGAAAAACAAAGAGTTGTGTTTAACCTGCGGTACTATGAAGAGATGAAATATGAAGAAATGTCTGAAATATTGCAAACATCCGTAGGGGCACTTAAAGCTTCCTATCATCATGCCTCAAAAAAAATTGAGGATTATGTCAAAAACGGTTAAACTATTTCGTGTTTTTAATGTCTAAAAACAAAAGTATACGTATATGGAAAAAGAAAATGTAAGAGATGAATTGAAAAACGTTGCTCCGGAGCTTGAAAAATTAAAAGCCCGGGCACAAAATTCATTTTCTGTTCCCGAAAATTACTTTGATCGGCTGCCGGAAACTATACAGGGCAGGATCGCAGCATTACACAAAAAAGAAAAACCCGGCTTTAACCTTGCTGCTTTATTCCCCCGCCTTGCATATATTGCCGTTACTGCATTGATCATCATATTTGCTGGATACTTTCTGATCCTCAATCAGGATGCCAATGGTGTTGATGGGTTTGCTGACGAAGTGTTATTCTATGAATATATGGAATGGTATGCCGATTATCAGGGGAGTGATCCCGATTTCTATTTTGATTATCAAGAAGAAGAACTTTTGCAGGTGTATGATGAAATAGAAATTGACGAAGAGTTAATAAACTATATTACCGATTACAGCTTTTATTTTATGGAAAATCTTCTTGAGGATTCTCCTGTGGGGCAGTAATTCAGCATTTCTCTTATGTATAAGCATTAAATCATACCGCTCTTAATAATAATATAACCAATATTTCCTTCATGTATGTTTTCCAATATATTGGGACAGGCATCTGAAAGAATTAGAAAAAAATACACCTATGAACCATGTAAAATCTTTTAGTTTATTCACTGCATTGCTTGTATTGACGGCAATGTTTCCCGCTATTTCCCAGCCAGGAACCATGCAGGGGCAGGGGCAATTTCAGGAAAAGTATCGTGAATTTGAAGCCCGACGTATTGCCTTTATTACCAGGGAACTTAGCCTTACACCCGATGAAGCCCAGGTTTTTTGGCCTGTGTATAACCAGTACAACAAAAAGCGAAACCAGATGATGATTAATCATCGGCAGCAAAGGGTAAATATTGCTGACCTGGATAATCTATCAGAAAATGAGCTGAAGGAACTTGCCTATGCTGAAATCCATAACATGGAAGAGATGCTGGCATTAAGAAAAGAGTATCATGCCAGATTCCTGGAGATATTATCTCCAAAAAAAGTATTGCTGCTCTATAATGCAGAAAGGGAGTTTAACCGCACCTTATATCGTGAAGGGCGGGGCGGAAGACAAGGCAGGGGACGAAACTAATCCCTGGAAAACAGATCTCTTAAAAATCTTCTGAGCCTTCGGGGTTCTTCTTCCCGTCTTCTTCTTTGAGAATCATCCCGTGGTCCAAAAATCCGGTCTATCCACCTTTCGGGTGGCAACTCATCCAGGTACAAAGGGCAATTCACCATAACTTTCAATGAATCCGGCAATTCTTTGAAGCTTCCTGAAAAATAAGGCCGTGTATGTCTGTTGCGCATGGCCTGGCTGGCATATTCTCCCCATATTGGCACTGCAGATGAAGATGATGAAAAAGGGGGACGATAAAACTGTGCGAATACCGGATTTTCAATACCCGTCCACACTCCGGTAATAAGATGAGGACTGAAGCCAATAAACCAGGCATCTGCATTGTTCTGTGTGGTACCGGTTTTGCCCGCCAGAGAAGCCTGCAATCCAAACCTCCCTTTAAGCCCAATAGCCGTACCGCTATCCACAACTGCCTGCAGCATATCCTGCATCAAAAGCGAAGTGGCCTCATCCATAGCCCGGGTAGATGATATGTTTTCTCCGGCTTCATAAATCAGGTTTCCATCCTTATCCTCAATCTTCAATAACCACTGTGGAGAAATAGAATAGCCCCCATTGAGAAAAACAGCATAAGCGGCTGTAATATCGAGCAACCGTGTATTGAGTGTGCCCAATGCAAGGGAAGGAAGAGCAGGAATGGGAGTATGAATGCCTGCATTACGGGCCATATCAATTACTGGACCAGTACCGGTTTGCATAATATAATGAGCTGCAATGGTGTTGGAAGAGTGTGCCAGGGCACCTTTCATACTGTAAAAACCATCGTGAATACCACCGGAATTGGTGGGCGTCCAGTCTTCAAAATCTTCATACACCCTGATCTCGTTGCTCACAAACTCACATGGCTCAATCCCTTTTTTCAGCGCAGCAGCATACAAAAAAGGCTTGAAAGCTGATCCTGCCTGCCTGTGAGACAATACATTGTCAAACTGAAAAAAACGGATGTCATTTCCTCCAACCCATGCTTTTATATGTCCATTTTCCGGGTCAATGGAAACCAGCCCAGGGTGCAGGATCTGCTGCGATTTGAAGATGGAGTCCAAGGGTGTGATCTCCCTGAGAACTGACTCTTCCCATGAAAACATCTCCATGGTAACAGGGGCAGAAAAATTTCTGGTTATTTCTTCTTTGGAGAGTTTTTGTTTTTGAAGTTGCCTGTATCGTGGTGAGCGCTCCACAAGGGTTTGAAAGAATGGCATGGCCCTGTCCATGGAGGCATTGCTAAAATGCAAATCCATCCTTTTTTGCAGCATCGGCATTTGCTTTCTGATAGCCCGTTCAGCAGTATTTTGCAAAGCGAAATCAATAGTGGTATGAATCCTGAGCCCATCCGTATATAGGTTGTGGTCAGTTTCATGGATTTGATTGTAATCCCTCAGGATCTGAACTAGTTGCCTCCTGGCCATTTCACGAAAATAAGGTGCAATACCCAGGTTGTGAGTCATGGGGTTATAGTTGATCGTCAGGGGCAATTTCCTGAGAGAGTCAGCCTTTTCATGGGTAATGTACCCGTATTTTGCCAACTGACCAATAACGGTGTTTCTGCGCACAGTAGCTCGTTCAGCATGGTGCCTCGGATTGAAAAAGGTGGTAGCTTTTAACATGCCAATCAATACAGCCGCTTCTTCAATGGTAAGGTTTTTTGGATTTTTGTTGAAGAACCTCTGGGAGGCCGCACTTATTCCAAAAACATTCTCACCAAAGGGTACCGTGTTTAGATACAGCAAAAGCACCTGGTCTTTGGTGTAAACCTTTTCTATCCTTCGTGCAATGGATATTTCCCGTATTTTGCCCGTCAGCAGCGAAAAGGGTTTGTTATTGTTACGTGGGTAAAGATTTTTTGCCAGTTGCTGGCTGATGGTGCTGCCTCCTCCGGCTGAACTTTGCCTCATAAGCAAGGTCTTTACAAACACTCTGCCCATACTGCGGTAATCCAGGCCACTGTGATTGTAAAACCGGATATCCTCGGTTGCAATAAGGCAATCAATTACATGGGGCGAAATTTGCTCCAGGTTAACATTGGTGCGGTCATAAATAAAGTATTTTCCCAGCAGCTCTCCTCCCGATGCAAAAATCTCTGAAGATTCATGATGATCAATGGCAGCCAGATCTGCCCTGGAAGGCAGTCCACCCCAAAAACCAGCCAACAGGCCAAGATAAACAGCAAGTGCAAGAACCATTGCGGCAAAAGGTATACTGAGCAGACCAAT
>SLIL01000033.1 GCA_007135645.1 Bacteroidales bacterium | reverse complement strand
GGCTTTTCTGTGATAATACCTTGCCTTTGATTCATCATTAAACCTCAGGTAGATATTGCCTATCAACCGGGCATGGCGTGGCTGGGGATCTAATTCGTAAAGGTGGAGGAAATAACTGAGCGATTTTCTGAAATCAGCATTCAACACATCGAAGGCCCTCAAGAGCTGAGCATATTGCCTGTGTGTGCGGTTGCGCTCATAGGCTTCCATTTCTGACTGGTAGCGGTTTTCTGCCTTCCAGAAATAATGCCTTGCAAGAAAATCCAGTGCATCTGTATTGTCAGGGTTCAGATCATGAAGGCTGGAAGCGGTTTCATAAAGGGCCTCTTCCTTTTCAAGGGCCTTGATCACTGTAAAATAATCGTTCAGCAAAGACTCCTTTAGTGCTGCCTCATCCTCAATATCAGGCCACAACTCGTAGGCTTTTTCATAATTTCTGCTTTCCACCCATACTTCAAACAGCCGGATTCGCATCTCTTCAAAATGCTCCTCACCGGGGTAATTCTTTACATAACTTTCAAGGGCTGTGATTTCCCGCGAAAGATTGTCAATTTCCCGGTTCATTATGGCCAGTGCATAATGAGTAGGAGCATTGGTATCTTCCGAATGACGGATCAGGTTGAGATATTCGAGGGCCTTAGTATGGTTATCCAGGTAAAAGGCAGAAAGCCCGGCATCACGGTAAACAGTATCAGGTATCTGCAAAACATTGTCGGCATGGGCTCCAATGAACGCCTCATAGAGCTCAAGGGCCTGTTCATGATTTCCTTCAACGAAGTATTCATGTGCTTCGGCACTTAGGGGTGTTGAAGGTCGCATTATAGCACAGGAGGCAATCAGGGAAAGAACAAAAACAGCAATAAAAATTCTTTTCAACATAGAAAAACAAAATAAAAAGGGAAAAGCCTGAGGCAATTCCCGGTACATGGTTCAATTTGCTGCAAAGATAGGGATAATTTATTACAATGGTTTACGGTTTAAAATCCAGTGTTTTACCTTGTCTATTTCATCCATGTTGATGGTATGGGGCCTTTGGGGAAACACATCAAGGTGAACTTCTGCCCCGAGGGATTTCATGGTTTGGGCAGTTTTTTCCGTGCGATCAAGAGGGATGTGGGGATCATTGTCACCGTTGCTGATGTAAACCCTGGTTCCTTCAAAATCTCCCTTGTAAAACGAGCTCTCCACACTGTTGCCAATAAGTCCGCCGGTAAAAACAGCAATCCCCCCAAGTTTTCTGGCATTTTGCGATGTCACCTCGGCTGTAAGGCAGGCTCCCTGTGAAAAGCCCATTACAAATACTTTTTCAGGAGACAATGCCTCTTCGGCACTGGCAATAAGCCTCCCGATGTTATCAATGGCACTGTTGAGCCAGGGTTGGTTTTGATCACGAGGCACCAGGAAGCTGTAGGGGTACCACGTATAGTTGTAGGCTTCAGGTGCTGCGAACCATGTTTTTCCGTCATCAAAATATTCTGCCAGCCCCAGGATATCCCATGGTGGGGCACCTCTTCCATGAATAAGGATAATGGCCCTTTCGGCCTGCTCCAAAGAAACGCCCTGATGTTCGAATTTGTAAGGGTGCATGATAAGCTGTTTTGTTAATATTATTTCTGTCAATAATAATCTTATATAAACAAACACGGGAGTTCCCTTAAAGTTTATCAAAAAAATCCGGCAACATATAATTCCTTAACAATATTTTGCAAGTTGGTGCCGTTAATATATTAAACGACGTTTTCAAGGTTTTACTCTTTGCGCGCGAAGTGTTGATCAGCAGATTTCAAGTATTCACTTATAAAAATTGCTGTTATGAACACGAAAAAAAGATCACTATTCCATCCCGATGAAGGTAAAGGAATCTTCCTGAAAGTGGGCTTATCTGTGGCTATGGCCTTTGTTCTGATGGCCTTTCAGTACAAAATAACTGAAAGGGTAAGCCCGGAACTGCCCACCCTCCCCGACCTGTTGGTTGAAACTGAAATGATCGAGATCACCATTCCCAAACCCCCTCCCCCTCCACCACCACCAGATGTGCAGGAGATCATCATTGCCCCTTCAGACATTGAGATTGATGAGGCAGACCTGTTTATTGATGTTGAAGCGCATGCAGACATTGCTGTTCCTGATTTTTCCATTGCTGATCTTACCCATGACGAGGAGCCTGTTCCTGATCAGGAGATTTTCTTCAGGGCAGAAGTAATGCCTGAATTTCCGGGTGGTGAGCAAGCCATGTTTGCCTATCTTGGCAGAACGATCAATTATCCGCGGATTGCCCTGGAATATGGAATAGAAGGAACGGTAATTGTTGGGTTCGTGATAGAAAGGGACGGAAGTGTGAGTAACGTGGAGGTTTTGCGAGGCATGGGTCACGGGCTTGATGAAGAGGCCGTGCGTGCCATAAAAAGTATGCCGGCCTGGAATCCCGGCAGAATGGGTACACAACCGGTACGTGTAAGGTATACAGTACCGGTGGTATTCAGGATCAGAAGATAGAAGTTGTTTTTTTTAATACTGTTGTTTTTGATTTGGTAGTCCGGGCATAGTGTTTTATGCCCGGACTTATTTTTGTGTGGAGTTTTTACTTTAAAAAGCGTTCGAACCAGTTGTGAAGCTCTTCGTACCAGTAAATAGAATTCTGAGGGGTAAGTATCCAGTGATTTTCATCGGGATAATACACCAGGCGTGCTTCCAGCCCCATGGATTTGTAAATACCATAAACCAGGAACCCATGTGCCACGGGAACTCTGTAGTCCAGTTCGCCATGGATCACCAGCATGGGAGTTTTAAAATTATGGGCAAACTGGGATGGGTTTTGAGAATTGAGCACATCAAAGTTTTCCCAGGGTGTGCCTCCGTATTGATAGCCACGGTTTCCGGCATAATCAGAGGCAAACTGCAGGTGTAGATCATATACTCCGGCATGGTTTACAAGTGCAGCAAAACGGTCGGTGTGCCCGGCGATCCAGCTCACCATATAACCGCCATAACTACCGCCGGTGGCAGCCATTTTTGTTTCATCAATGTATCCTCTTTCAATCATGAAATCAGTCCCTCTCATTATGTCTTCAAAAGGCTTATTGGCATGCTCTCCATGGATGGAAATAGCAAAATCCTGACCGAAGCTGGTTGACCCGTGGAAGTTGGGCAGTGCCACCACGTATCCGGGCTGGGCAAAAAGGTGTGCATTCCAGCGGTAGTGCCAGTTGTCGCCAAATACTCCGTGGGGGCCACCATGGATCATCAGCACCAGGGGATACTTTTTATCAGGATCAAAGTCAGGAGGGTAAACAATAAACATTTGCACATCGGCATCATTGGCTCCCTTGTAGGTAACATCTTTTACCTCTCCGAAATTGAGTTTTGCCAACCGTTCCTCATTGAATCGTGTAAGCTGGGTAAGATTGCGACCCCTCTGGTCAATTCGGAAGATTTCATTGGGCATATTCAGATTGTTGTGGGTAAAGAGAAGATCTCTTCCCCGGCTGCCGGCAATGCGAACATTCCCATTGGTACCTTCACCAAATATTTTGGTATACTCGCCACCATTGGCGGGGATGCTGAAGATGGCATTGCGGGCATTCAGCTCGGCATGGAAAAAGATGATCCTGCCATCCCTTGACCAGATCCAGTTGGCACAAGACAAATCAATATCGCTGGTTAGATTGGTAAACGTAAAGTTATTGCGACTGTACTTTACCATCTCTACTTTGTCAGCATAGAAGTGATAAATATTTTGTCTTCCGTAAAGGATATATTCTCCATCGGGGCTGTAAACAGGGTTGAGGTCATTGGCCGGATTGTCCGGGGTTATGTTTACAAGGGTTCCGCTGCCATCGGTGGGGAGCAGGTAAATATCGTTATTGAGATTGTCAAACGGTGGTTCGGTGCTGTTCATACTCACAGCAATCTGCCTGCCATCAGGAG
>SLIL01000198.1 GCA_007135645.1 Bacteroidales bacterium | reverse complement strand
CGGGCACCGATGATCACCTGGCTTACCATGTCACGGCCAAAACGGTCGGTGCCAAGGTAAAATCTTTTTGAAACAAGGTGACTCCTTTCGATGGTTTCCCTCAGCTTGTCAGGGCTTATGGTTTTGCCGGATCCGTCTGTCAGGAATATTTGAAGATCGGCCTCTGAGACGATCACTGAATCCAGCGGAAATACCACATCGGCCATGTGGAATTCCAGGATCATGCCTTCAAAGTCATCAAAACCTGTGTATTTCTCAACATAAACACTGTCATTTTGAAAATAGTAACTGCTGATGGGGATCTCATCATGAAGATTTTGCTGACCAAAGAACATTTTCCTGAAAAATGATACTTCCTTAACTTCCGTGTTTTTTCTCACAAGAAGAAACTCAACCCTGGTGCCGGGAGTTTTGGCCGACAACTCCAGATGCTGGGTGTTGGCAAAAGGGGCAGAGTCAGGGGTGATCAGGTATCCAAGCAGAGCAACAACTATACATAAACCAACCCAGGTAAGGGCCGTCATCCCGCTGAGGTTGCTTCTGAATTTATTCCATGCAATACGTCCCGGAGATATGCTGCTGCTTTTCTTGTTAAATCCTGACACCATGTTTTGTTTTTATCTTTTGCTCTGCGAAATTAAAAATTTATAGCTGTTTGGCCGCTTTTTTATTCCCGGAGTTGGATAGAAAACCAACATTTTCCGATTATAGATGTCAGCATTTAAGGTTTAGCATTATTTTTGCAAAGGATAAAACCGGAAAGGCAACAGAGATTTTGTGTCGTTTTTTCTCACAAAACATTATTGCCCGTAATGCGTTTAAGTCTAGTAAGTTTAATCAATAATCTATTACCATGAACAAATCAGCATTTCTTTTCATTCTAAGTTTCTTTTTTCTAAGCTTTCAAGCCATGTCATCTTCAGCCAGCTCGCAGGAATCCATCAACTGGGTAACCATAGAAGAGGCTGAAAGACTGGTGAAGGAGAATCCTAAAAAAATATTTGTAGATGTTTACACAGATTGGTGTGGGTGGTGCAAGCGCATGGAAGCCAACACCTTCTCTCATCCTGATATTATTTCGTACATCAACGAAAATTTCTATGCCGTAAAGCTGAACGCGGAGATGGAAGAACCCATAACTTTCAGAGGGCAAAAATACATCAACGAGAATCCCGGTCAGCGCAGATCTTCGCACAACTTTGCCAGGGCCTTGCTGCAGGGAAGAATGAGCTATCCCTCCGTAGCATTTTTCGATGAAGAGTTAAACCTGATCACCGCGCTGCCAGGCTACAGGGAGCCCAGTCAGTTTGAACCCATTCTTGTGTTCTTCAGTGACGATCATTTTTTAACCCAGCCCAACCTGGACGAGTTTATCAGCAGTTTCCAGGGAACTATTGATTAGAGAAGGTTTTTCACAATAGAACCATTTCAATCAAAGGATCTGACATCAGGTTCTAATGGTTATTAAAGAAAAAATGCGCACCCAAAGGCAATTCTTTGGGTACGCATTTTTTTAATTCAGCTCAATGAGCGTGCAACCTGCACCACCCCGGTCAGGGTGTTCGTCCCTGGCTCTTTTTACCTCACTGAGGGTCTTAAGATAGTCGCGAAGTGCCAGCCTTAAAATACCATCTCCGGTGCCATGAACAATTTTTAATTGTTTATACCCCAGCAATATTGCATCATCAACAAACCTGCGGGCTTTTACCAGTGCCTCCTCAGCTTTGTTGCCTCTTACATCGAGGTTGGGGTTGAATTGCGTGGCCTTTTCATTAATATCAAAATCGTATTTTACCCTCCGTTTTTCAGCTATGGGGGCAATGCTCTTTTTATTGATTTTCTCCAGTTTTTTCAACGGAACTTTCATCAGGATACTGCCAAAGGCTACCATAGCATCTTTAGCACCCATTTCAGTTACTTCACCCACGCTATGCTGACCGCTGATCCTTACTGCATCCCCTATGGAAACAGGCCCTGCTTCTGTTACAGGTCCGCTTTCCTTCTTTTTCGCTTTTTCCCTTGCTTTTCTTTCTGCTTTGGAGGTGGCTGATTTTATTTCCCCTTCAGGGGTTTGTGAATGGGTATACTTTTGAAGATCTTCTCTCAATTGCCTGGTTTTTTCCTTCTCTGCACCTGCTTCCCTGATCTCTTTGATAGTCTTTTCTATCATGCGGTTGCTTTCAGCAAGGATTTTTTTTGCTTCTGCCCGGGCTTCGTTGAGGATTTCATTCTTTCGACCGCTGACCTCTGCGTTAAGTTTCTCGTATTTTTCAATCATCTCCGACAGGAATGCATCTCCTGATTTTAACTGTTTTTCCTTTTCTTCCAGTTCAATTTTCTTCAACTCAAGATCTTGCAACTGCCTGTCGAAATCCACATGCTGGGTGCCGGCAATCTCCTTTGCTTTTGACAGAATTTCAGCGGATATTCCCATGGTTTTTGCTATCTCAAAAGCAAAACTGCTCCCTGGGTTCCCTGTTTTGAGACGATAAAGGGGTCTCATGTTTTGGGTGTCGAAAAGCATGGAGCCATTTACAATGCCTTGCCTTTTACTGGCAAGGATCTTCAGGTTGGCATAGTGGGTGGTTATTACCCCGAAGGCATTTTTTCCGGCAAGCTGCTCCAGGATCGCTTCGGCAATGGCTCCACCGATGCGGGGCTCAGTGCCGGCGCCGAATTCATCAATTAAAAACAAAGAATGGCTATCCATGTTTTTCAGAAAATGCTGCATGTTGGCCAGGTGGGAGCTGTAGGTGCTCAGGTCGTTCTCCAGCGACTGCTCATCACCAATGTCAATAAAGATCTTTTTAAAGATGCCGGCCTCTGAGTAGTCCTGCATGGGCACCAGCATCCCACATTGGATCATGTATTGCAGCAAACCAGTTGTTTTCAGGCACACCGATTTCCCTCCCGCGTTGGGTCCGGAAATAACAATGATCCGGTCAGTTTTTTCCAGCTGAAGGTCCAGGGGCTCCACATGTTTTTTTCTGGTTTTGTAGGCCAGCCATAGCAAAGGGTGTCTGGCTTTGATCCATTGAATACCCGGATGATTGTTTAGCCGGGGTTTCATAGCATCCATCTCAATGGCCACTTTGGCTTTGGCCCTTATAAAGTCGATCTTGCCCAGGTATTGATACGCCTTCTTCAGATCAGGCAGGTAAGGCCTCAGGAAAGTACATACTTCCTTAAGAATCCGCACAATCTCGCTGCGTTCGTCCAGCTCCAGTTGCCGCAGTTCGTTGTTGATCTCGAAGATCTCTTCCGGCTCAAGGAATACGGTTTGCCCGGTAGAGGACTGATCATGCACAAATCCTTTGATTTTTCTTTTGTAGGCTGCCGGTACAGGAATTACCAGCCTGTTGTTGCGAAATGCAAGTTCTGTATCCGACGCAACCCATCCTTCTTTTTTTGCATGACTGAAGATCTGGTTGATGCGGCTGCCTGCCTGGGCTTCCAGTTGAACCTTACTGCGACGTATCTCCTGCAGTTTTGGTGAGGCACTGCTTCTTATTTCGCCTTTTTCGTCCAATACCCGGTTTAGTTCTTTTAAAATGTCAGGCTCTATGTAAATATGCGCACCCAGCTCATTAAGATACGGGTATTTAAGCGTATTTTCTGCTTTATGGACTGCGAGAAACTTGAGGATATTACTTATGGTATAGGTGGAGGCACGTATGGAGGCAAGTTCTTCGGGTTCGGCAAAGGTTCCTACCAGCTTTATGCGCTCAAATACCTCGAAGGGATCGTAATAATCTGAGGCCGGAAACATTTCGTTGGTAATAAGTATCTGTCTGAATTCCTCTGTTTGCTCCAGCAGCGTATTCACTGTATCAAAGGCACTGCTGAACCGCATAGAACGGGTATAATGACGTCCCAGGCTGCTGAGGCAATGCTCATATACCATTTTCCTGATAAGGTCAAAACCTGTTTT
>SLIL01000394.1 GCA_007135645.1 Bacteroidales bacterium | reverse complement strand
CTCTTGCCCTGGCAGGTGCTCTGCTGGCACTTTGGGCATTTGGTCAAACCATCAATATATTTAGCCAGATCGGGATGATCGTTCTCATTGGTATTGTGACCAAAAACGGTATTCTGATCGTGGAATTTGCCAACCAGAAAAGACTGGAGGGAATGGAACGCATGGAAGCCGTTATCCAGGCTGCATCAGAAAGAGTACGCCCCATTCTCATGACCAGTCTTGCCACAACCCTGGGAGCTCTGCCCCTGGCCATTTCCCTTACGGGGGCATCCAACAGTCGTGTACCCATGGGTATAGCCATCATCGGGGGATTGTTGTTTTCCCTGATCCTTACACTGTTTATAATTCCTGCGCTTTATACGTTCATCGCCAGTAAAACAAAATCCTATGTTGTTGAAGAAGACTAACATACTTTTCATCCTCTTTCTATTCTGTGCTAAGGGTACTTTATGGGCCCAGGGCCAAACAGATCTCAACAGGCTTATCAACAAAGCCCTTGAAGAGAATTACCAGATCCGGATTGTGCGTAACTGGGAGCAAATGGCCCAAAATAACAACACCATTGGCAACGCAGGATTTCTTCCTTCAGTAAATGTGAGGGGTGATCAGTTGTGGGGTATACAAACCACCGAACAACGGTTTTTCAGCGGCGATACCCGCAGCGGCGACAATGCCCGTAGCTCGCGCATGGATGCCATTGTAGAACTGGACTGGACAGTGTTTGACGGGTTCAGGATGTTTGCACAGAGAGACCGCCTGCAATACCTGGAGCAACTGAGTAAATCCGATACACGATATTATATAGATCAAACCATTGCTGACGTCAGCACCTTGTATTATCAGCTCCTCACAGAAAAAAGGATCCTCCGGTCATTTGAACGAACCCTTGAAATATCAGAGTTCAGGCTTCGCCTGGAAGAACAAAAGCGGCAGCTGGGCACAGGGAATGCGCTGCTTTACCAGCAGGCCCTTATCGACTTTAATGCCGATAAATCGGCGGTGACCGGCAGAAAGATGATCATCCGTGACATTGAACTTCAGATCAACCGGATCATCAGTGCATCGGCAGATTATTCTTTTCAAACAACCGACACTACCATACATCTTACGGGATTTGAAGAAAGGGAAGTTCTGCTTGAACAATCCATGCAAAACAACAGGGATCTGGAACGTGCCAGGATCGAAGAATTGATTGCAGAAACCAATCTGCGAATTGAACGCTCGGCCCGTTACCCGCAGATAAGCGTTTTTGGAAACTATTCTTATGCCACCCAAACCAACGAAGTAGGGTTTATTGAAAGCTCCACCTCTTATGGCGGGCAATACGGGGTTAGGCTAAGGTTTAATCTTTACAATGGGGGCCGGCAAAATATCCGGATCAACAACACATTGCTTGAGCAGCAAAGTGCAAATTTTTCGGCCATGGACACCCGCAGTATGGTTGAGATACAGCTTGCCAGCCTCGAAAACCGATACAATGCTTTTCTGGAGCAATACAGGTTGCTTGAGCAAAGTTTTGAAGCAGCCCAAAACTCCCTTTCCATTGCACGGGAACAACTTCAGGCCGGTATGATCAGCGGTTTCGAGTTCCGGCAGGCACAGATGAATTCTATAAGGGTTGAAAACCAGATGAGCGACCTTCTTTTCAACCTTAAAGCCATTGAAATCGACATTATGAGGATAACAGGCGAAATATCGGGAAGGATGCTCTGAGAACAGAAACTTCTTAATTACTTTGATCCGGAAGCTACATCAGGATCATTTGGAGCAGCTTTACAGATGCAGTAGCAGGCACCCTTCAGAACTTTTCAAAAACACCCAAACCAAATAAAGCAAAGTCATATTTAACGGGATCCATGGGGTCAAAAACCCTCAGGTTTTTCGTTAATTCTTCGGCTGCTTTCCAGTCGTTTTGTTTGCGGGTAAGCAGGCCCAGCTTTCGGGCCACATTGCCTGAGTGCACATCCAGGGGGCAAATCAGTTCAGCGGTATCAATGGTTTCCCAAATACCAAAATCAACTCCTTTGTCGTCTTTCCTGATCATCCATCTGAGGTACATGTTTAGACGTTTCGCAGAAGACCCTGCCAGCGGGTTGCTGACATGCTTCCGTGCACGGGACGGATGCGGAATGCCAAAAAACACTTCCCGGAAAAAACCAATGGCATCTCCCATATCTCCTTTTTTCAGTCCTAAGTGAAAAATATTTTCCATGTTACCGTATTCCTGGTATATGTTTTTCAGGGCAAAAAGAAAAGCAGTAAGGTCAGTATAATTGAAAGTGCGGTGCACGAAGCCTTCAAATTGTTTGAGATCAGCTTCCTTGAAATTCATAATAAAATCATAGGGGGCATTTTTCATCCCATCCATCAACTTCCCTGCATTGGTAACAATCGTTTTGCGCTGACCCCAGGCGATCGTTGCAGCAAGGAACCCTGCAATTTCCCTGTCATATTTTGCTGTAAACCGGTGCGGGATACAAATAGGATCAGAATCAATAAACTGTGGGGAATTGTACTGGAGATATTTCTGGTCAAGCAGTTTTTTTATTGCAGAGTGATTTTCCATGGAATCATTTATTCTTATTGCATTCGGTAAGCAAAAAGTCAGTAAATTACAGACTGTTCAAATCAAAGAAGGCGTTAGAAATTTACTTTGAGGCTCAACCAATTGCCTCAACTCACAATGTTAGTCCCCGTATCTGTTTAAAGAGATCCACGGCATAAACATCCGTCATACCCGAAATAAAATCGGTTACAGCCCTGGCTAGTGAATAGGGATCATCTTTGGGGGGATGATACTGATGGGGCATCAGGGAAAGGATCTTTATGGAATAATCTTCTTCTGGATTCATGATGGCATGGTAAAACTCCTGCAGCAATGCCCCCAGGATATTATATCCCGAAATCTCAATTTTAACCACCGATGGGTGTTTGTAAACCTTATGAAAGGCCACTTCCTCACACTGTTTCATGGCAGAAGCCAGCGAAGGGTCAATAAGTTTTAACAACTTGCTGCTGAAATTGCCGTTCATGATTGCTTCATAATGCTGTGCAAACACCTCTGCTGCAGCATTGGTAAGTTTCCCGATTACCATAGCCCTGAGAAAAGCAATCTGCTCATTGGGGTCAGTAACCTCAGCAAGTGTATTGATGATTTTGGCTTCCCGGTCAGGATCATTGACAAAGAAATTTAAAAAAAGCTCTTTCACGGTATCTCTGCTCAGGATATTCAGCTTCTGGGCATCTTCAAGATCCATCATCTGGTAGCAGATGTCATCAGCCGCCTCCACAAGATAAACAAGTGGATGACGCGCAAAAATGCCATTTTCTTCATCCTTAACAATGATCTCCAGCTGTTGCATAATATCAGAGAAGGTTTCTTCTTCACTCTGAAAATACCCGTACTTTTTTTTCTCCCCTGATTGCAATGATCCATATGGATACTTAACCATTGTTCCCAGGGAAGCATACGTAAGGGCATATCCCCCCTTTCTTCTGCCTTTGAACTGGTTGGTCAGTAAACGAATGAGATTGGCATTGCCTTCAAAGTTTACCAGATCGGTGTATTGTGCCTTAGATATCTTATCACGAATGTCCTTTCCCTCACCTGAAGCAAAGAAATGAGAAATGGCTTTTTCGCCGCTATGCCCAAAAGGTGGATTGCCCAAGTCATGAGCCAGGCAGGCTGTGGCCACCACGGTATCTATCTCCCTCACCAGGATTTTTTCTTCCTTTGAAAGCTGGCTGGCGATTCTGGAATAAACGATATTGCCCAACGAGCGGCCCACACTGGCTACCTCAAGGCTGTGCGTAAGCCTGTTATGCACAAAAACACTTCCCGGCAAAGGGAAAACCTGGGTTTTATTTTGCAACCTCCTGAAGGGAGAAGAAAAAATCAACCGGTCATAATCCCGCTGAAATTCACTCCGGATATCT
>SLIL01000434.1 GCA_007135645.1 Bacteroidales bacterium | reverse complement strand
TTGGCGGTCATGAAGAATATACGATACTTAGCGGGCCCTTTGGGGTTTGGCTGCTGGACGAAGAATCGGAGCCTGTTGCTTTTCTTGAACAAGCTTTCTTTCCTGCATGGCCCATGTATGTGAATGTTTTTGAGTATGATGGTGGAAGGTATCTTTCGTATATGCACGTCAGGGACAACCCTGCAGAAAACGTTCTTTATATCCTTGATCTCAATGATGGCGACAACCCCGTTGAAGCCTTCGAAAGCCTTGTAGCTGATGGTTTTGATGACCGGATAGTGCATTCACATGATTTAGGCTCTGTTTCCAATGGTAACGCCTCGGTTTCCAACGAAGTAGTCGTGGATATCTATGGCAATTTCTGGGTAATGGGCTTTGCAGCAGGAAATGGCTTTGTAGCCAAAAGACTGGGCGATAACTTTTTCTATACCCTGCCTTTCATGGAAACATTTGACGGTGAGGGCGAAGATACCCCCGATACCTGGCTGCCCGACGGATGGTCCATTTTCAGCCTGGACGATGATGGCGAAGAGTTTACCTGGTACTGGTCGCCCGGGCCTGCCGCCGATCCCAATGGGCAGATGCGCTCACAATCAGCCTATCAGGAAGATGGATCATGGTTTGCCCTTAATCCCGACAACTGGCTGGTTACTCCCCAGATTGTTTTCTCTGATATCGCAGAAGATCAGACGATCGAACTTACCTTTAAAGTGGGTACTGGTGCACAAACACCTGCTTTTAAGCAGGAAAATTATGCGGTGCTGATCTCCACCACCGATACCGATCCGGAGTCTTTCACAACCCTCTGGGAAGAAACCCTGGCCACCGACCTGCCCCAGAATGAGCTGCAGCTAAGGACTATTGATCTTTCTGAATACGCGGGCGAGCCTGTTTATATCGCCTTCCGTCATTATGATGTAACGGATATGGACCGCCTGTTGCTGGATGATGTATTCATTGTAGTGAAAACCGAAGGTGACGACGATGATCCCGTGGCCGATCTTACCCTCAATGTACGCATGGTAGTATGGGCCGATCTGGGTGATTTTGATCCCGATAACGACTTTGTGGATGTAGCAGGATCGTTCAACGACTGGGGCGGAGAAGAACTGCTGCTTACCCCACTGGATGACGAATTCCTTACCTACACCATTACCATTCCCGAACTGCTGGTGGGCGAAACTTACGAGTTTAAGTTCCGCATCAACGGATCATGGGACGATGATACTGCTGAATTCCCCTTTGGAGGCCCCGCACGCGAAGTAACCATTGCAGAATCCAACAACGAGTATACTTTCTGGTATAACGATGATGAGCCCACTTCCGTGGATCAGATCGCACAAAATCAGCTCAACCTCTTCCCCAACCCTGCCAGAACTCAGCTTACCATTGTTTCTGAAGAGAACATGACCCTGGTAACAGTAAGCGATATTACAGGCAGACAAGTTGTTCAGCAGGCTGTTAGCGGTTTTGAATACAGGATGGATGTTTCCGGACTAAGCAATGGTGTTTACATTGTAGGTGTTCATACCGAAAATGGTGTGGCTGTTCAGAAAATTCAGATTCAGAAATAAAAAGACAATTATTGAACACGGGGAAATACTTCCCTGTAAAAAAACGGGACCACTTTTTAGGTGGTCCCGTTTTTTCTTGGTGCATAATAGTACTGAATGAATGTGTTAAGAACTTTTGTCAACTTCTTGCTTTTAGGGCTTTATCAACATGATATTGTGAAAAAACTGTTTGATAACAAGAAGGAATAGTGTGAATTCTTTTTTAGTTTCGTAACCCGGTTACGTCGTAAATATCTCTTTAACCCAATCCCTAAAACTATGGCTAAGAAATCAACCAGAAACAGGCAGGGCAAAACAATCAAGGCAAAAAAGGTCCCCTATCAGTATAAGCCAGATGATATGAGCCTTGAAGCCTGGCAAAAGGCATTGCGCGAACAATTTGTTTCAGATCATCCATTTGGTATTGAAAAAATTGATTATGATATAAGGGTTTTTGGAGATTATCATGTTTACAACCCTCTGAAAGATACTACCTATAAGGTAGCATTGCGCAGTGAAAAGGACACATGGAATTTTTGTACTTGCATGGATTTTAAAACCAATCAATTAGGTACCTGCAAGCATATTGAGGCCGTACTCCAAAGTGTCCGGTCGAAGCCCGGAAATATTCCGGTACTGAATAGAGGTTATCAACCTGATTATACATCAGTTTACCTCAATTATAAGGGCAAAAGGACTGTGAAGATCCGTTTTGGAAAAGAAAAACAAAAGGATTTTAAAAAGTTGGGTCAGTCTTATTTTGATGAGGGTCAAACCCTTAGGGAAGACCGCTACCTGGATTTTGAGACATTTCTTACGCAAGCCAGAAAGATTCATGAGGATTTTCGCTGCTATAAAGATGCCATGGAGTTTATTCTGAATACCAGGGAGAATCAACGCAGGGAAAATTTGCTTAAGGAGAAGTACCCTGATGCATCGCACGTGAATGGGGTTTTGAAGGTAAACCTGTTCCCGTATCAAAAACAAGGGGCATTATTTGCCGCCATAAAAGGCAGGGCAATGATTGCAGATGACATGGGGCTGGGGAAAACAATCCAGGGCATTGCCATGGCTGAGATACTGCAGAAAGAGGTGCTGATTTCCAATGTGTTGATTGTTTGCCCTACTTCACTTAAGTATCAGTGGCAGGCTGAGATCAGGAAATTCTCCAATAACAGCTCTCTTGTTATTGAAGGGTTGCCGCATCAAAGAAAAGAACAATATCAAAGGGATGTGTTCTATAAGATTGTTTCCTATCATACATTAAAAAACGACATTGAGGCTGTCAATAAAACAGATGTTGATCTTGTGATCCTTGATGAGGCCCAAAGGATTAAAAACTGGAGGACACAATTGGCCCAGGGGGTGAAAAAGGTTGATTCGCGCTATGCAGTCGTGCTCACAGGTACCCCTCTTGAGAATAAACTGGAAGAGTTGTACTCCATTGTGCAGTTTGTTGATCCTTTCAGGCTGGGGCCTTATCATAGTTTCCTTCACAATTACCAGGAAATAAGTGATTCAGGTAAAATTATCGGGTACAAAAACCTGAACCAGATTGGCGAGCTTCTTTCCGACATTATGATCCGCAGAAAGAAAAGCGAAGTGCTAAAGGACCTGCCGGAAAGGATGGACAAGAACCTGCTGGTCCCCATGACGAAGGAACAAATGGATTGGCATTCAGAATTTCAGTCGGTAGTAGCCAAATTGGTTTTTAAATGGCAAAGGTACCGCTACCTCTCCGAACAGGAACGGCAAAAGCTCATGATCCATCTTAACCTTATGCGCATGGTTTGCGACAGCACCTTTATTGTTGACCAGAAAACCCGTCATGATACCAAGATAGATGAATTGCTTAACATCCTTGATGAATATTTTGACGGAAACAATGAAAAAGCTGTCATTTTCAGTCAATGGGCCAGAATGACCAACCTGATCGCATCGGAGCTGGATAAAAAAGGCATTAAATATGAGCATCTGCACGGGGGTGTGCCCAGTGCCAAAAGGAAGGAGTTGTTTGATTCCTTTAACAACGATCTTGAAACAAGGGTGTTCCTTTCCACAGATGCCGGTAGTACAGGTTTAAACCTGCAGTCTGCATCAATGCTCATCAATATGGATATCCCCTGGAATCCTGCGGTATTGGAGCAAAGGATCGCACGCATATATCGCATCGGGCAAAAACGAAATATAACGGTCTTGAATTTTGTTGCATCAGGAACCATTGAGCATCGTATGCTGGATGTGTTAAGGGTAAAGTCATCATTGGCAGAAGGTATCCTTGATCAGGGGGATGATGTGATTGTGCTGAGCGACAGCAAGTTCAATAAGTTTATGGATTCAGTTGGCGATATGGTGGGCAGCACAGGGCTTAATCAGGAAGCCACCAGTACAAT
>SLIL01000376.1 GCA_007135645.1 Bacteroidales bacterium | reverse complement strand
TGAACCCAGACAGGCTGAATGCCCTGTTTTAACTGCTTTTTGCTGTTTTAATTCCTTTTTAAAATAGCTGAAAGGCCAAAATAGTAAGACAAAATGCCTTTTGTTTTAGTTTGTCGATTAATTTTGCATCGTCCGACAACAAATTTTATAACCTCCCATGAAACTACAAATTCAATCTTCAAAAGTCAGGAAAACAAAGGTTCTTCTTTCCTTTTTTGTGGCACTGGTCATCTCAGTTTTTTTCTTCTCGTTTGCCCCTGCAGGTTTGTTTCAAAATAACGTTGAAAAGGATATAGTGCATTGGCATTATACAGGCTATGGCCCTGATGATTTTGTAAAACTAAATCCATATATCAATTACCTGACCGGGTATTATGATGTATTGACCAGTGGGGGTTCCGGAGGGCTCATGCCACTATTCCTTTTTGTTAAAACCCAGGAGATAAAAAGGGCAGAACAGGCACGCCTGGATTCACTTCGCAAAAAAGCACTTATTTATGGCCGTCCTGAAGAAGCAGGTGTTGATCATCATAAACTTATGATGATAGATAGTATTGTGCTTGATGCTATAGAAAAAGGGGCCATGCCCGGTGCCCAGGTTTTTGTGGCCCGCAGGGGAAGGATCATTTATGAGAAAGCTTTCGGGCACCATGACTATAATGGCAAAACCCCTGTGCAAATGGATGATCTTTATGATATTGCCTCCATTACTAAAATTGCCGCCACAACCCTTGCTGCCATTAAAATGATGCAGGAGGGGAGCCTTGACCTGGATGCACCCCTGGGCAATTATTTCAGGGATACCATCATCCGCTATACCCACTTTAAAACAGATACGCTCATCAGGATGGACTCCATATGCCTGGCAGAACTTTCAGCAGACCAGATTGATTTATTGAAAGAATCAGAAGACATATTCATTTTTGGTGATAGCCTGATGGTGCAACGGAACATGATCATAGATACGGTGGTGCCAGAGAAAAATATCTTCAGTGTCCCTGTAAGATATTTACTGGTGCATCAGTCGGGCTTAAATCCATCACTTCCTATTCTTCCCTATTATCTGTATGCAGAAAGTTACGCAAAGATCATCATTGAGGAAATGGAATACGAAGAACTGTTAGCTCAAAGAATGGAGCATTATGAAGAGGTTCCCCAGGCCGGCAATGGGATTATTTTGGAAGAAACCTCAGAGGTTGATCCAAATATCATAGAAGCCTCTCCTGTTCATTTTGATCTGGAAGAAGCTTTTGGTTATTTCTATTCAAAAACTCTGGAAAAAGGAGAGGCTGAAACAAAAGTGGCTGATAGTATGTACCTTAGAAACGCATTCCGTGATTCTCTTTTTGCCGATGCCCGTCGTATAAGGGTTCATGAAGATGTGAAATATCAGTATGCCTGTATAAATATGATTTTACTTCAAATGGCCATAGACAGTATCAATGGTGTTGATTTGGATGCTTACCTGAAGCATGAATTTTTTCGGTCACTTGGTATGGCAAATACTACTTTTAACCCCCTCAGTTTTTTCCCTAAAGAACGGATTATCCCCACTGAGAACGATCATAAATGGCGCCGCCAGCAGGTGCATGGCACAGTGCATGATCCTTCAGCTGCCTTAATGGGTGGCATTGCCGGTAATGCCGGTTTGTTTTCAACAGCATCTGACCTGGGTATTTTTGGGCAAATGTTGCTCAATGGCGGGGCTTACAATGGTGTTGAATACCTGGAAAAGGAGATCCTTGATCAGTTTACGAAAAAGCAAGCTGAAAACCATCGTGGCCTGGGTTTCGACAAGCCTTCTGAAAATGGGATCCATGCTAAGGATATACACCCCGATTCTTATGGCCATTTGGGCTTTACAGGTGGTGCATTATGGATAGATCCGGTAAATGAAATTGTATTTGTATTTCTGTCAAACAGGGTTACCCCAAATGCATCCAACAATACCTTTGCTAAACTGAGAGTAAGGCAGAATGTGCATCAGGCAGTGTATGATGCCATTTTGGATTAAGCTTTTTCACCTTATCCCAGAAACTCCAACATCGCCTTTGCCGTTTTCCGGCCCGATGCAATGGCATTTACCACAAGGCTGGCCCCCAGGATGCTGTCGCCGGTGGCAAATATTTTCTCCGTAAAAGTCTGATTGTTGGGTTTCACCATTACATTGCCACGATGGGTATATTGCAATCCCAGCTCGTTGAGCAGCCCTTCCTGCACCGGATGAACAAACCCCATGGACAAAAGCACCAGGTCTGCAGGGATGGTGCGTTCCGATCCGGGCACCTCCCGCATCTCCATGTTGCCATTATTGCCCGGAAGCCATTCAACATCAGCAATTACTGCAGCCTTCACTTTTCCGTTTTCTCCCAGGAACTTTTTGGTAAGGATATTCCACTTTCGCTGGCAACCTTCTTCATGGGAGCTGGAGGTTTTCAGCACTTTGGCCCAGTATGGCCAGGGGTTATTTATGTCGCGCTTCAGTGGAGGTTCTGGAAGGATCTCGATCTGGGTTATGGAAGCTGCTTTATGCCTGTTGGAGGTGCCTACACAGTCAGATCCGGTATCGCCACCTCCAATTACCAGCACGTGCTTTCCTTTGGCAGAGATCCTCTCATCATCAGAAAAATGATCGCCTCGTACCACCTTGTTTTGCTGTTTTAGAAAATCCATGGCAAAATGCACCCCCTGGAGCTCTCTTCCTTCTACGGGAAGGTCGCGGGGTTGCATGGCTCCCACAGCAATGCAAATGGCATCAAAAGAGTCTGCCAGCTCCTGTGCTGTAATGTCGGTTCCCACATCTACCCCGGTGCGTATGATCAATCCTTCCTGCAGCAGTATATCCAGCCTTCTGTCGATCACGTGTTTGGCCAGCTTAAAATCAGGAATGCCATAGCGCAAGAGGCCTCCCGGTGCATCGTCTTTTTCAAATACGGTAACGGTATGCCCGGCTTTGTTGAGCAGGTCGGCACAGGCCAGTCCTGCCGGGCCGGAGCCAATTACGGCAACTTTTTTCCCGGTCCTTACCTGGGGTGGCTGGGGGATGATATAACCCCGTTCAAATGCTTTTTCAGTTACGGATGCTTCATTTTCCCTGATGGTCACAGGCTCTTCGTGAAGAGCCAGTACACAACCTGTTTCGCAAGGGGCAGGACAAATACGGCCGGTAAATTCAGGGAAATTGTTGGTGACATGCAGCAGGTCTATGGCCAGTTTCCAGTCATCTTTGTAGATGGCATCCTGCCATTCGGGCATATTGTTCATCACCGGGCATGCCCACTGGCAAAAGGGGATGCCGCAATCCATGCACCTTGCCGCCTGGTCTCTGCGGTCCTGGTCGTTCAAGGTTTGTTCTACCTCCCCGTAATCATGGATACGTTCCTGTACAGGGCGGTTGCCACTTTCTTTCCGGGCTATATTGATAAATCCTCTGGGGTCTCCCATAATTTACTGATTTACGGTTAATACTGATGTTGCGGGGTGTCTTCAGAAAGCTCAAGCTTTTTGCGGATAGCTGCCAGCTGCATCTCCTTGAGCACTTTCTTGTACTCAAGGGGAATGACTTTCACAAACTTGCCGGCATAGGCTTCCCAGTTTACAAGGATCTTTTCTGCCAGCAGGCTTTTGGTGTAAAGCAGGTGGTTGGATATGAGCTGCTGTACTTCTTTGATGTCCTGTATATCTTCCAGGGGGCCTGTTTCCACCAGTCCCTTGTTGCAGAAATACTCAAAATCTCCTTTCAGATCCAGCACATAGGCTATCCCCCCACTCATACCGGCGGCAAAATTTCTTCCTGTAGCACCCAGGATCACCACCCTGCCACCGGTCATGTATTCGCATCCATGATCACCAACCCCTTCGGTCACTGCCACGGCACCGCTGTTTCGAACGGCAAACCGCTCTCCGGCAATCCCCCTCACATACAATTCGCCCGTGGTGGCCCCGTAAAGCACCGTAT
>SLIL01000438.1 GCA_007135645.1 Bacteroidales bacterium | reverse complement strand
TCGCCGCCACCAAACCCATCCTCCACCCTGGCAAGTGTCTGTCATCCTGAGCGTAACAAAGTGGAGGGAAGGATCTCATATTAAAAATGATCTGTTTTATCTATCTGTTCATTTGCTGCCTGTGGATTAATTGCCTTTAAAATTATATATAACTGAGTATTCAGTTCGCACAGTGTAGAAAAAATACACACATTTTACCTGATTCTAAGATTATTAAAATGGAGTGCTCATCGATAAAACAGTTGTTTGAAGGCATGTTGATGCAATCGTTTGCGGCATAATATGTTTTGGCATAATTTTTACATTAAAAAATTAAAAGATAATTAACAGAAAAAAAAAAACAAAAAAGCAAATAAATCAGATTAAGATACTTTCTTCATGTTGTTTTGGTTAGATGATTGGTGCCCCGACAAAACTTTTTGCCGGGGTTTTTTTTATGCTTTCATTTGTCTTGATTGATCCTGCAAGTTTTGTATATTCGCATGTTTTTACAAAGTACGGTATTTTCTGATTTTATAAAAAGTTAATCATATCATCTCTATGTCGTCTTTGCTGGACATACGTAATCTCAGCATTTCCTTTCAAACGGATGAGGGAATAGTTGCTGCAACAGAGCAGGTAAGTTTTTCCATTGCACATGGAGAAACACTTGGGCTGGTGGGTGAGTCGGGCAGCGGTAAATCGGTTACAGCACTCGCTGTAATGGGTTTGCTTCCCCGCAAAGTGACAAAAATTGGGCAGGGAGAGATCCTTTTTACGTTACCCGGTAATAAAACGGTTGATCTGCTGAAACTCAGCGAAGGTGAGCTCCAGAAGATCCGTGGCCGGCATATCGGGATGATCTTTCAGGAGCCCATGACCTCTCTCAATCCTGTGAAGCGATGTGGCGAACAGGTCATGGAAGGTATTTTATGGCACAGGCTGGGTTCAGAGAAACAGGCCAGAGCCAAAGTTCTTGAGCTGTTTCGCGAGGTTAGACTACCTGAGCCAGAAAAAACTTTCCGCAAATATCCCCATGAGCTTTCGGGTGGGCAGCGCCAAAGGGTCATGATTGCCATGGCCATTTCCTGTGATCCATTGCTGCTCATTGCCGACGAACCCACAACGGCCCTTGATGTTACCGTGCAGAAAGGGATCCTGGAGTTGATTGACGAGCTTCGCCAGCGACACAACATGAGTGTCCTTTTTATTTCCCATGATCTGGGTGTGGTAAATAAGGTTGCACACAAAGCTGCAATAATGCGGAAAGGGAAAATTGTGGAGTCGGGCGAGGTTTCCCAGGTATTGGCCAATCCATCGCATCCCTACTCAAAAGGGCTGGTGGCATGCCGGCCACGCACCGATGTCAGGCTTCTGAAACTTCCTGTTGTGGCTGATTTTGAGAATAAGGAGGATAAAGGGCCTGTTTTGCTCCAGGAGGAATCAAAGGAACACCGGGAAGCAAGGCATAAAAAGCTGTATTCCACTGACCCCATTCTTGATATCCGTGGGCTCAGGGCGGGATTTACCACCAGGAAAAGTATACTGGGAAAACCCCTTGAGTGGTTTTACGCGGTGAATGATGTTAGTTTCAAGGTATACAGGGGAGAAACCCTTGGTCTGGTAGGAGAGTCAGGATGTGGAAAGACAACCCTGGGCCGTAGCATACTCAGGTTGTTTGATTTTCAGCAGGGAGAAGTAATGTTTAAAGGCATCGATCTGGCTAAACTGCCTGCAGATCAGCTCAGAAAGTTAAGGCCACGGATACAGATCATTTTTCAGGATCCCTACTCTTCGCTTACCCCTGGAATCCAGGTTGGAAGAGCTATCCTTGAGCCCATGAGAATTCATCGTATCGGCAACGATGACAAGGAAAGACAAAAAAAAGTGATGGATCTGCTGGAAAGGGTAGGGCTGGAGGCCCGGCATTTTTACCGCTATCCCCACGAATTTTCAGGAGGCCAGCGGCAAAGGATCTGCATTGCCAGGGCACTGGCGCTTAATCCCGAGTTCATTATCTGCGATGAGTCGGTGTCGGCCCTGGATGTATCCGTGCAGGCTCAGGTGCTCAATCTTCTCAACGACCTCAAACGCGAATTCGATCTTACCTATGTGTTTATCTCGCACGATCTTTCCGTGGTAAAATTTATGGCCGACCGCATCATGGTTATGCAAAACGGGATTATTGTGGAAAGTGGCGAAGCGGATGATCTTTATGGAAAACCTAAGGAAGAATACACAAGAAAATTGATAGAGTCAGTTTTGAGCCCTGAATAAGACCAATGATCATAATGAAAAAACCACCCCTGTTGGAGGTGGTTTTCCGTATACTAACTTCTGACAAGTGATTACCTGGTTAAAGTCATAACAACATTGAAGTTAATATCTTCGAAGGTTTCATTGAACTCTGCCACCATTAAGTTCTTCTCCATGGTGGTAAGGGTCATTACTGTAGTTTCTTCGTCATCAGAAATGGTAAGCTGATTTCCACTAAGTGACCAGTTAAATGTGTCGGTGCCATCAGAGTCAGTTGCACTTCCTGTACCATCAGCATTGAATGTAACCGTACCATCGTCAACATCGGTGTCTATGAGCATATCACCCATATATACCTCAACTTTGTCAATGTTCCATGTTCCGACAATGTTAAATCCATTATCGTCATCATCCTTGCTGCATCCGCTGAAAGCAATTACCATTGCAGCAAATGCAAATAATAATAATCCTGTTCTTTTCATAATGTTGTTTTTTAAATTAGTTAATGCAGAACAAATATAACTAAAATTGATCAAGAAAATGTAGGCGAAACACGGAAATTTTGCTTATAGCAAAAAGCATTGTTTAAAAACATCCTGGAATTAGCAGATGAGATCAGATTGAATGCACTGCTTTTTTATTTATTTTCTTTACCATAGCAATGCCTGCAAAGGGGTTCGTAGGATTCCTTTTCGCCAAGCATTACCAGTTTTTCATTTACAACTGTGCGGTGCGAGAAATGGGCCAGGTTGCCACATTTTACACATATGGCATGCACTTTTGTAATGTATTCTGCCACAGCCAGCAAATGAGGGATTGGGCCAAAGGGTTTGCCTTTGAAATCCATGTCGAGCCCGGCAACAATTACCCTGATTCCCTGGTTGGCCAGTTGTGAGCAAACCTCGGGAAGTCCCATATCAAAAAACTGAGCTTCGTCAATCCCAACTACATCCACATCGCTGGCCATGAGCATAATATTGGATGAAGCGGGTACGGGTGTTGATATGATCTCATTGGCATCGTGCGAAACCACCTTCTCTTCGTCGTAGCGAATATCGATGGCCGGTTTAAATATCTCAACACGCTGGCGCGCTATCTTTGCTCTCTTTAGCCTGCGGATCAGCTCTTCCGTTTTGCCTGAGAACATGCTGCCGCAAATTACTTCGATAAACCCACGGCCTCTGGTGTTGTCGATATCTTTTTCAAGAAACATGCAGGGGTGTATTCTTTTCTTTGTTAATTTTACAGGTTTTCAGGCCGGGTTCTGTCAATGAAAAGGCCTTGAAAAATCCTTGCAAATATAAATGTTGTATCACAATAAGCGCTTGATTTTTTCGCTTTTATTTTTTGTACTTCAAAAACCCGATTTGAAATTATGAGTATTATACAGGTTAAAGAAAATGTTGTTACCCTTCTGGAAAACATTGTGAAAAGATCAGAGATCATGGAAAAGCAGCGTGGAAGCCGTATGCTGCTTGAAATTGATCTTGCCATGGAAGATGTCCGGCTTTTATACCGGGAACTGGAGCACCTGCGGAAATTCGCTGAGGCGGAGGGTCTTAGTGGTGCACTCAACATACGCAACGACGTTTTTACTCAACCTCAGGCTCCTCCACAGGAACCAGCCCCTGTGCAACAAAAGGAAACCGCCCCTGAGCAACCCGTAGCACCAAAACCAGTTGAGAGGGAGGTGGTACAAACCCGGCAACAAGCTCCACCTGCCCC
>SLIL01000319.1 GCA_007135645.1 Bacteroidales bacterium | reverse complement strand
TTTCGATCTTAATATAGAATACCTATTGAACTCATTATTTTAAATTGAATCAGATATAGTGACTATTAATACAGTTCTTATTGACAATATTTAATTTTAACACCATGATTAAGACAACAGACTTAACAAAAGTTTTTCGCACCGAGGAGGTAGAAACCACTGCCCTCAACCAGGTTTCTTTCGAAATCAATGAAGGTGAATTTGTAGCCATAATGGGCCCCTCAGGCTGTGGCAAATCAACCCTGCTCAACATTCTTGGATTGCTCGACAATCCAACCGACGGACAGTATTTCTTCCTGGGCACAGAAGTATCAGGGTACTCTGAGAAGCAGCGTGCCAACCTGAGGAAGAAGAACATTGGTTTCGTATTCCAGAATTTTAACCTTATTGATGAGCTCAGTGTGTATGAGAATATTGAACTTCCCCTCATTTATCTGGGCTACAGCTCGTCTGAAAGGAAAAAACGAGTAGAAGAAGTGCTGGAACAGATGCAGATCATGCACCGTAAAAATCACTTCCCCCTGCAGCTTTCGGGAGGTCAGCAGCAACGGGTTGCTGTATGCCGCGCAGTAGTGGCAAAGCCCCACATTATTCTTGCCGATGAGCCCACCGGTAACCTGGATTCCACCCATGGCGACGAAGTGATGAATCTGCTTGAAGATCTCAATAAAAACGGGACAACCATCATTATGGTAACACACTCCCAGAGAGATGCATCTTATGCCCAGCGAATAGTAAGACTCTTTGACGGACAAATCGTAACAGAAGACAAAACCACTGAATTTGTAATGACCTCAATGGCAGACAAAAAATAATGATCCGCAGTTATATACTGACAGCATGGCGAAATATAGTGAACGGCAAGCTTTACTCCGTAATAAATATATTTTGCCTTTCTGTTGGTATAACAGGCGCTATCCTTGTTTCGCTGTTTCTTAATCATGAATTTTCGTTCGACAGGCATCATACCAACCACCCCGACATTTTCAGGGTTGAAGGGATGTATAATATTGGTGGCAGCGTAGATCACCTGGCTATTACACCCATTCCCCTGGGGCCCACACTAAAAGAAGAGTTTGACGTAATAAAGAATTATGTGCGCTTTCGTGGACAGACCAGTTTTAATGTAACCACAGAAGCGGCGGATTTTATTGAACCAGAAGGATTCTTTTACGCCGATTCAACAATTTTTGAAGTTTTCACACACTCTTTTGTTTACGGACAAGCCGAAGGATCGCTTTCGGAGCCCAACCGTATCGTGCTGACGAAAAATACCAGCAACAAATACTTTGGTGAGATAAACCCAGTGGGAAAAACCCTGCGGATAAACAACGAGCACTTTGTGGTAACCGCGGTAATTGAAGATGTTCCTGATAATTCACATCTGAGATTTACTGCACTGCTCTCCTTTATTACTCTGGAAAACGCATACCATATAAGCCCTTCAGCATTCTGGTCTGTGCCTGTAAACTACACTTATGTACAACTTCACCAGGGAGCAACAACTGCTTCGATTAAGGACAATTTTTCTGCATTTCATGAAAAATATTTCGTTCCTGCCGGTCAGATTATTTCGGCAACAGCAGAATTCGTGTTTACACCCCTTGCTCAAACACGGTTTACTGAAGTACGCTATTCTCCGCCCATTGCTTCAAAGGATTCATTGATTGTATTGATGATGGTGGCCATTTTTCTGATTTTGCTGGCAGCAGTTAATTACACCAATCTTGCCACAGCACGGGCTGGTCTGAGAGCCAGGGAGATAGCAGTAAGAAAGGTTACCGGCGCATCTGCAGGTGAAATTTTCAGGCAGTTTCTATCAGAATCCCTGGTGATGTCTATGATGGCCCTCCTGCTATCTGTTTTACTGGTAGAGATATTGCTTCCCGGCTTTAACACGCTGGCCGACAAGGAATTCACCATCCGCAGCCTGTTTTCAGGTCAACTATTTATTCAGGCACTGCTCATTACCCTCATAACAGGCTTTCTGGCAGGCGTTTACCCTGCGGTTGTGTTAAGCAGGATGACCCCGGTATCAATCCTTAAAACCGGGCACAGCAGCCAGTCCAGCTCATCAGTGCTACGAAAAGCACTGGTAGTTTTCCAGTTTACCATTTCCATAATTCTTGTGGCAGGCACTCTAACCCTGCAAAGGCAACTCAACTTTATCCAGAACAAGGAACTGGGACTGGATATTGAAAACCGAATGTCATTGCTCATCGCTGAGCATCTCGATCTGGAAAGGGCCACGCAACTTGAAAACCTGATCTCCACCCATCCGGATGTACTGAAAACCACCAAGTCTGGATCCATTCCGGCAGGAGGGTTTAGTACCTTTGCCATTTTTGCAGAAAGCTCCTTTGGAGTAAAGGAAGGAAAAATTGCCAACAATTTTGTCGATTATAATTTCATTGACTTTTATAACATCACCCTGACAAAGGGCAGGAATTTTGACCGCGAAATGGGCACCGACCGTGAATCTGCAGTAATCATTAACCAGGCCGCCATCAATTACCTGGGGTGGTCTTCAGATCCTATCGGAAAAGCTATTCGCTGGCAACTTGATCCGGAAGGAATTCCTCAACGCAACCTCAGGGTAATCGGCGTAATGGAAGATCATCACTATTTAAACCTTCAAAATCCTATTGCTCCTCTGATGCTGCAAATGCCTGCAGACAATCAGCCTTATCACTTCATATCTGTAAAATTCAGGCCAGGAACCGGCGAAACTGTCAGAAATTATATTGAAACCACCACCCGGGAGTTTGATCAGAATATCCTCCCCTACATCCAGTATTCACAGGACTTATACGCGGAATCATTTCTTTATGAGCAGAGACTGGCAAGCATTTTCGGGATATTTGCCTTTATATGCATCATTGTTTCTTTCCTGGGGCTGTTTGGCCTTTCAGCTTTTCTTACCCAGCAAAGAAAACGTGAAATTGGAATCCGCAAAGTTCTTGGAGCCAGCTCCACCGAGATACTTCACCTTTTTTACAAAGAGTTTTCCATTCTTATTTTGCTGGCCATAATCATTGCCATTCCCCCTTCATGGCTGTTGCTTGATCAATGGTTATACAACTTTGTTTTCAGAATCCCCATGACTGCCACTCCCCTGATCATTGCTTCCGTTATTGCCATTGCTGTTGCATTTACCACGGTGAGTTATCACACCCTCAGGGCCTCAGCCCTTAATCCTGTCAAGAGTATCCGGTCAGAATAGGGCATACCCTGTTATGCAGGTATAGCTGTCCATTTTTATCAGCAAACCCTGACTGGCTTCACTGGCATCAGTCCATAAAAAATTCCTGAGGTCAAATAAATACCTTTTATGTGCAAAACAATTATATCATAGGGTTGGTAAAAGAACAAAAAAATGTTATTTTTATTTTTTGGTATCCCAAACACATTGCTGATGATTTTTTCCAACAATCCCCAGCTGCAGCTGGCCCATGATTTTGTTGAAAATACGGGAAAGAATATATTTCTTACCGGGCGGGCCGGAACGGGCAAAACTACCTTTCTGAGGTATATCCGCGAGCACTCCTTCAAACGGTCTATTGTTGTGGCACCTACCGGTGTAGCTGCCATAAATGCAGGAGGAGTAACCATCCATTCCTTTTTTCAACTCCCCTTTGGCCCGTTTCTTCCCGGACAGGAGCATGAACACCAGAGAAGTAAGGAACAAAGCTTTATGAAGATCAGCAGGGAAAAGATCAACATCATCCGAAGTATGGACCTGCTCATCATTGACGAGATCAGTATGGTACGGGCCGATCTGCTGGATGGCATCGATTCGGTATTGCGTCGTTACCGCGATCGAAGCAAACCTTTTGGTGGCCTGCAGCTGCTACTGATTGGTGATTTACAGCAGTTGCCTCCCGTGGTAAAGGAAGACGAAAAAGGATTGCTCTCCCAATGGTACTCCACCTTCTTTTTCTTTGGTAGCAGGGCGTTGCAGCAAACTAGCTATATCATTGTTGAACTGAAAAACATTTACCGGCAAAGCGACAGCCACTTTATCGGGATGCTCAACAAAGTAAGGGACAATTTGCTGGATCACTCCACTCTCTCTTTGCTCAACAAAAGATACCGTGAAGACCTGACCGATTTTCAGGATGAAGGTTACATAACCCTCACCACCCATAACGCACAGGCCCGTGACATTAACTCCCGGCGCCTTGGAGAAATCGCGGGCAGCAACCACTATTTTACCGCACGCATTGAAGGAGAATTCCCCGAGACCTCCTACCCCACCGAAGAAAAACTGATCCTGAAAAAGGGAGCGCAGGTGATGTTTGTAAAAAATGACCCCTCACCCGAAAAATTGTTTTACAATGGAAAGATCGGCATTGTGAAATACATTGAAGGCAAAAAGATCATGGTCAGTTGTCCTGATGAACCTGACCACATCGAAGTGGAACCGCTGACCTGGGAAAATACACGGTACGCCCTTGACAACGACACCAAAGAGATCAGGGAAAACGTCATTGGCTCGTTTACGCAGTTTCCCCTCAAGCTGGCCTGGGCTATTACCATTCACAAGAGCCAGGGACTCACTTTTGATAAAGCTATTATTGATGCCCGGTCGGCCTTTGCCCACGGACAGGTATATGTGGCACTGAGCCGCTGTAAATCGCTTGACGGCCTGGTGCTGAGCACCCCGTTGAGTATTTCATCGGTGAAAAGTGACCACACCATCAAGGACTTTAACCAGTATGTTCAACAGAACCAGCCCGACGATCAACTACTGAAACAGGAAAAACTGCGTTTTCAATACGAGTTGATGGAGGAACTTTTTAACTTTTCACCACTCGGGTACCGGCTTAACCTGCTTTTGCGTGAGGTGAATGAAAATCAGGATTCACTGGGCAACACTGCAGCAGAGAAACTGAAAGCCATGAGCACTTTTTTGCGAAATGAGCTCAGCGAAGTGGCCGTAAAGTTTCTCAGGCAAGTGAATACGATCCTGAGCCAGAACAATACCATTGCAGAGAATACGGTACTCCAGGATCGGGTAAAAAAAGCCTGCCACTATTTCTCAAATGCTATTGAGAAGGAGATTAAGAAGCCCCTGGATTCCATTGACCTGGATGTGGACAATGCCCGCCTGAGAAAAAGACTTACCGACATTTACGGCCAGGCAATGCTCGAAACTGAAATTAAGCTAGCCTGCCTGGATGTATGCAAGGGTGGGTTTTCGCATACCCTCTACCTGGAGGCCCGGGCAAAAGCCTCCATTGAAACCGTGCAAAAAAGCAAAAGGAAGAAAACTGCAGCCGATGTTGCAACCGATCAGACCCAACATCCGGTATTGCTGCAGAACCTAAGGTCCTGGCGCGATAAGGTAGCCGAAAATACAGGCAAAGCCATTTTTATGATCCTGCCCAAAAAGTCGATGATCGCCATCAGCAACCTTTTGCCAGCCAGTAAGGAAGTGCTGCGCACCATTCATGGCATGGGTAAGGTAAAAACCAATGAATATGGTGACGACATCCTTTCCGTTGTAATGGAATATTGCACCAATAACGATTGCACACCCACCTATGATACCGGCAAACCGGCAAAACCCAAAGAAAAGAAAACGAAAAAGGGCGAGACTGCCCGCCTGAGCTTTGAGATGTTCCTTACAGGCAAGTCTGTTGAGGAAATTGCAAAAGAGAGAGGCTTGGTAAAAACAACCATTGAGAATCATCTTGCCCAATTTGTAAAAACTGGTGAACTGGAGATTGAAAAGCTGGTAAACCCTGAAAAAGTGAGCAAGGTGGTCACTTATCTGGAAAACAATGGCATCCCTGAGGCCATATCGGTACTGAAAGAGCAAATGGGCGAGGCCTACTCCTGGTCGGAGCTCAGGGCCATTACCTCCCACTATCATTTTATGACGGAACAAAAAAACCAGACCAATAGCTGAGATATACTTTGCCCTGGCAATGATACTTCAAATTAAGATCTGCTTTTTGATTCTGTCAGCCTGGCTTATAACTCACAATACAGCTCAAGCACCCTGATCAGGCGGTCAATTTCTTGTTTATCATTAAAAAAGTTGCAGGATATCCTGATGTTTCCGGCCCTGATGGCGGTAATAATATTATGCTTTCGCAAAAACTCAACCGCCTCGGTGTTGCTGGCACCTTTTAAGTTTATAAGAATAATGGGTGAGCGATAATCAGGATTATCCACAGGAGAGAGGATCTCAGCGGGAATATCCTTCAGTTTTTCCAGCAGGTAGCTGGTGAGTTGATCAATCCGCTCCCTGATCTTTTCACGGCCTATCTCCTCCATAAATGTGATGGCTTCATTGAGCCCGGCGTAAGCCTGGAAATTCATGGTGCCGAAGTTGTACTGCCCTGCATGCGCAAGCTGTTCAAAACCTTCCTCTTTCTGGGTGGGAATAAAATCATTGGCAGGAGGTTTTACTCCCAGCCATCCGGCCATTGTGGATGGATATTTCTTGCGGAACTCTTCGGAGGTAAAAAACAGGGTTCCTGCCACTCCACACAATCCCCATTTATGGAAAGAAACGGTTAATGCATCAATGTGCATCCGTTCCGTATCAATATCGTAAATCGGGAAGGCCTGGGTGGCATTCACGATAAACAGCAACCCTTTTTCTTTCACCATTTGCCCCAGTTTTTCGATTTCAAGTCTGAAGCCGTTTGAATACTGTACATAGCTGCACAATACCCCAATGGTATTTTCATCAACCGCTTCCATGATCATTTCGGGTGTATAAACACCATTTACGGGTTTTACATACTTTATGGGTATTCCCTGAAACTCATAAGGCACCACCGACGAAGGGAATTCATCGTGCAGAGAAACAAAATTGAAACCTTCCGGAGCATATTTCTTCAGCGATGATGCAAGAAAGGCATAAGCAAGGGAGGAATTCTGGGTGAAACAAACATTGTTTTCCGAAGTATGGATCATGGTGGCAAGCCTCTTTAGCAACTCCTCCACACGCTGCAGATCGTGCAGAAAATACATATCGCCATA
The DNA here is from genome assembly GCA_007135645.1 of Bacteroidales bacterium. Taxonomy (GTDB): domain Bacteria; phylum Bacteroidota; class Bacteroidia; order Bacteroidales; family UBA7960; genus SKVR01. Next base: position 7,655 of record SLIL01000319.1, on the reverse strand, counting down.
AAGATTCAGTGATTTATATGCTTTCACCACTGCTTCATATACCCTGGTGGGCATGGGACTCATGCCGGCACTGTGAAAATAGGCCAGCTGTTTCTTTACAGGGAATTCTTCAAGGATATTCTCCCATAACGCATTGTCATTCATCATCTTAAGCATTTTTTCAGGAATACCGGTTATTCCTCTTCCTGCGGATTCATCTCTTTTAAACTGTTTAACTGCTGTATGGTGTAATCCAGGCTCAGGAAGTTACTTCCGGGCATCATCATCGGTACGATCATTTCTATCTTCGGATACAGGAAACTTTCCTGCCGGGTTTCTTCTGACATCAGGGCGTTGTCTCTGTTGATATAGTTAAAAAATATCAACACCACGCTCAATATAAATGCTACCTTAAGTACCCCAGCCCCCAGTCCGGCAATACGGTTCAGGAAGCTGAGACCGGCAAGTTCAAAAACTTTTTCAACACCTTTTGCCACCACTCTTACCACTATGATCACCCCGATAAAGATCAGCACGAAAGCAATGATCTTCACCGCATTGGGGCTCCACTGGACATATTGTAAAATAAAATCCCCTGCAACATCGGCAAACATGGCCGCCAGAAACACCCCCGCTATAAGCCCTATCAGTGATGCGATCTCAAGGATAAAGCCCCGGATAAATCCCCTCAGGGCTCCAATTGCCAGTGGTATTACCAGAATAATGTCAAGGTGGTTCATCGTAATTTATTTATCCGTTTGATTCTCCCAGTTCAACAATGGCATCGAACTCCTGGGGTTTGAGGGGCATTACAGAAAGCCGGGATTGTTTTACCAGGGCAACATTCTCCAGCCGTTCGTCCTGCTTTATGCGGGCCAGTGTAACGGGGTTCTTCAGCTCCTCAACAGGTACCATATCCACTACCACCCAGCGATCGTCATCGGCCGTAGGGTCGGGATAGTGTTCTTTCACTACCTTCGCCAGGCCCATTACCCTTTTCTCCGAAACGCTGTGATAGAAAAGAACCAGGTCCCCTTTCTTCATCTCCTTAAGATTGTTGCGTGCCTGGTAATTACGCACCCCTTCCCACATGGTTTTTCCTTCCTTAAGGAATCGCTCCCAGGAATAGGCATCAGGTTCTGATTTTGCAAGCCAGTAGTTCATATCAATTTTTTTATAATGCATTTAAACCTTTATCTGTGTGTATCCTCCTGATTTTCTTCTTCAGTTCAGGATTTTGTAGATCATCTCCTTAAACAACTCTCCATGACTGGCCGATTGATTGTCAACCCCCTTTGATCGCACATCGTACTCCCTGAGCAACGACATGATGGCAAAAACCTTTGGTTCTGAATACTTTGAAGCTGCCCGCTGAAGGTCCTTCACGAAAAACGGGCTCATTCTTAGCTCGGATGCAACACTTTTTTCATTTTTATCTTTCAGGCGATGGTAGACCAGAATGCGTGAAAAATAGGTGTACAATACCGCCATGGTCATCATGATGGGGTTGGATTTGGGATTATCAGCAAAATACTTCACAATCTGAAACGCCTTGAAGGAATCTTTTTGAGTAAGTGCATTCTGAAGCTCAAACACATTGAAATCCTTGCTGATCCCAATATTTTTTTCAATAAGTTGCGGGGTGATCTCACCGCCCTTTTGCAGGGAAATGTAAACTTTTTTGAGCTCGTTGATAATTTTTCCCAGATCGTTGCCCAGGTGATCGGCAAGCAACTGAGTGGCCTTGTTATCAATACGGTAGCCATGATTTTTTACGGTATCGGCAATCCATCCCGGAATCTGGTTATCGTACATTTTTTTGGATTCCATCACCACCCCTTTATTGTCATAAAAGGCTTTGACAAAGGTTCTGTTTTTTGGGATGCTTTTGTATTTATGGCACAAAACCAGCACGGTGCTGCTGACCGGCTTGCGAATGTATGGCTCCAGTTCTTCAATGTTTTTGAGCATGTGAGCCTCCTTTACTATGACCACATGGTGGTTGGCCATCATGGGATAGCGCCTGGCGATGCTGATCAGGGTGGGCACATCTGTGTCGCGACCATAGAGGATGGTCTGATTAAATTCCTTTTCTGTTTCATCAAGCACCCTTTTCTCGATCTGATCGGCGATAACATCAATAAAAAAAGGCTCTTCTCCCATCAACAGGTAAGTTGGGGCATAGATCTTTTTTCTCAGATCGGCAAATACACTTTTCCAGTCTCTTTCCTTCATTTCTTCTGGCTTGATGCTGTTTATCTGTTAATGATCCTCGAAGTCAAACTTCAGGTGTTTTACAGTAAGGCCGTTATTGATTAATTCGCGGAGCGAGTCGATCCCGATCTGCAGTTGTTTGTCCACAAATTTCTGGCTGATTATTTTATCGCTTTCTTCGGTTTTAACACCAGAGGAGATCATGGGCTGGTCTGATACGAGCAACAGCGCCCCGGTAGGTATTTTGTTGTAAAACCCCACAGAGAAAATGGTAGCTGTTTCCATATCCACTCCCATGCACCTGATCCTGCGCAGGTAGGTTTTGAATTCGTCGTCATGCTCCCATACCCTGCGGTTGGTGGTATAAATGGTTCCCGTCCAGTAGTCCAGGTTATGATTGCGGATATTGGTAGATACCGCTTTCTGGAGACTAAAGGCCGGTAGTGCCGGTACTTCGGGAGGAAAATAGTCGTTGGATGTACCATCACCTCTGATGGCCGCAATGGGCAGGATCAGATCGCCCAGCCGGTTGATCTTTTTCAATCCTCCGCATTTACCCAGAAACAATACTGCCTTGGGCTCAATGGCGCTTAGCAGATCCATGATGGTGGCCGCGTTAGCGCTTCCCATACCAAAGTTAATGATGGAAATATCACCGTGTGTTGCACTGGGCATGGCACGGTCAAGCCCATTGATCTTGGCATTAAAGGTTTTGGAAAACAAATTGACATATTCATTGAAATTGGTCAGCAAAATGTATTTGCCAAACTCGTCAATTTTTGTTCCCGTGTAGCGAGGCAACCAGTTTTCTACTATTTCTTCACGTGTTCTCATGCTTTAATATGTGTTTTGATAAACTTCATGCAATCACTTTGTCTGTATCCTGCTGATACTGGAATTACAAGCCCATACCTTAGAATATAATGATCAGACAACCATTTAGATAGTCTGCGAAGATCATACAGTGTTTAATCCGGATTGTTCAGGATAAAATTAATGGCAAAAATAACGAAAGCAATCTTATTAACCGGTTTTGTTTGTGCATTTTTTTTGAGACCAGGCGCCTGACATGATATTACAGTATTCTATTGTTTCAACAGCAGGGCAATGCAATACAACATAACAAAAACATTGTACCTTTGAGGCGATCTAACCCTGACAACTTAAAGAATGCAGGATAACCCTGAATAGATTATGGAATCCCTGAATTTACCCTCTTTTGAACACCGATTGATCCAGCGTGAAGGAAGAACCATGATTTTTGATGTATTCAGAAAGATGTATGTGGTTTTGAGTCCCGAGGAATGGGTGCGGCAACACTTTCTCATGTGGCTGGTGAATCAGCAGGGTTACCCGGCAGGGTTGATTGCCGTAGAAAAGCCTCTAAAATACAACCAGTTGCAAAAAAGGGCTGATGCAGTTGTTTACAACAAAAATGGACACCCTCTTATGCTCATTGAGTGCAAAGCACCTGGTATAAAGATCAGCCAGAAAACCTTTGAGCAGGCAGCAACTTACAATTTCATCTTCCAGACAAAATTCCTGGTGCTCACCAATGGCCTGGAACACTACTGCTGCAAGATTGATCTGCAAAACAAAGAAGTAAAGTTTCTTGAATCGGTACCTCCTTTTTCAGATATTGCGGAATTGGTTTAAGGGAAACACCTATAAAAAGATGCTGATTTGCAAGTGTTTTCTTCCATACTAAAAAGAGGGTTTCCTTTGATGATGGTTTTATGCTTTTGTTGTAAATTTACTGCTTAAATTGAAGCAAGTTGCATGCAACATTATAATCACCAACTACAGATCGCATGAAGAGGTTTTCGTTACAAGTATATCAACCACTGTTTTTTGTTGTTTTCATTCTGATAAGCTATGCGGGTGCATGGGGATTTTCAGGTGTACCGGTTTTTAAAATGCCGGAAGAGATCACTGATGCCGATTACCTGGAGGGGCATATCATCTTCAAGATGAAGGAAGAAACCGCTCCTTTTCTCAAGTCAGATGAAATTCAGCTGGAGCGGTTTCAGGATTTCCTGAAAGAAACCGGGGCCCGGGATGTAAAGAAAATGTTTCCCTCTCACACCCCTCCGGCACAGAAAACCCACCCCAGTGGCCTTAACTACGTTGATCTCAGCCGTATTTATTACCTCACCATTCCCGAAGATGAATCGCTTGAGACTGCCATCAACAGGCTCTATTTCACCGGACTGGTTGAATACGCCCAGCCCTGGTACATCCCACAATTGCTCTACGAACCCAACGATCCGTTTATCGGATCGCAATACTACCTGAATAATATCCGCGCTTTTGATGCCTGGGCCATAGAACAGGGTGATACCAACATGGTTATTGCCATCATTGATACAGGCATAGACCTTTACCATCCCGACCTGATCGATGACATTGCCTACAACTGGGATGACCCCATCAACGAAAGTGACGACGACAACGACGGATATATTGACAATTTTTATGGCTGGGATTTTGGCTTAAACGACAATTACCCCCAGTGGGACGTGAACGCCCATGGTGTGCATGTGGCAGGTATTGCGGGAGCAGGTACCAATAATGGTACCGGAATGGCGGGGGTAGGATTTAAAAGCCGGGTACTGCCCATTAAGATCAGTGATGCAGACGGACGACTGGTGCGGGCCTACGAAGGGATTGTTTATGCTGCCGACCAGGGAGCACAAGTGATCAATTGCAGCTGGGGAGGCCCCCTTTCACCGGGCCAGTTTGGCCAGGATATTATCAATTATGCAGTTCTCAACCAGGACGCGGTGGTAGTAGCCGCTGCCGGCAATTCCAACAACCAGGTAAGGATCTTTCCAGCCTCTTTTGTCAATGCTATCAGCGTAGCAGCATCAGATATCAACGATCATAAATGGGGCGGATCGAGCTTCGGGAAGCTGGTAGATATAACCGCACCCGGAGCCAATATTTTCTCTACCTGGCCCAATGGAAGCTACATCTCCTCCAGCGGCACCTCCATGGCAGCACCCGTAGTGTCGGGTGCAGCGGCACTGCTCAGGTCGAGGTATCCTCATTACAATGCACTGCAAATTGCTGCCAAACTGAAAGTCACCACCGACAACATAGACACCATTGCAGCAAACCAGCAATACGCGGGTTTACTGGGTACGGGCAGACTCAATATGTACAGGGCCCTAAGTGAGAACCATCACCCTTATCTGATGTTTGTAAGGCTGGAGCATGACATGGAGCATTACCAGACTTTCAGCCCCGGCGAAACCTTTGAGGTAGGGGCAGAGTTTATCAACCTGTTGTCTACAGCCAATAATATTTCTGCAGTTCTCAGCACTCAGTCGCCCCATGTGGAGATCATCTCGCACCAGAGCCATCTGGGTACGGTACAATCCATGGCAACGGTAAACAATTTCCAGAACCCCTTTACCATCAGGATCAAGGAAACCATCCCGCCCAGTCAGGAGGTAATGTTTACAGTTGAGTTTCTCGCGGGTGGAAATGTGTTCGCAGGAAGGGAAAGTTTCAGCATGACATTCAACCTGGACTACCTGCATCTGGAGACCCGGCAACTGAAAACCACGGTAAACAGCCGCGGTAATATTGGCTTCAACTTCCCTGATTTCAATCAGGGTGTGGGATTTCTTTATGCCAATGCCAATCAAAACCAGACCATGATCAAATGTGCCGGGGTTATTGCCGGGGTAAGCACATCAAGAGTATCAGATAATATTTACGGTGCCGTTGAAAACTCATTTACCCAATCGTTTTACTCCCTGGAAAATGCTCGCTTTGCCGACACCCCACAACTGGGAGATATGGAGATCACGGGCAGTTTTGATGATCGCGACGGCGGGAACTTCATGGTTGGACTTAAAATGGACTACACCATTATTGCCTTTGAAGAAGCTCCCCTGGACAAGTTTATCATCATGGAATACAAGATGATCAATGAATCGGGCGAAAATTTGCCGGGGTTCTATGCCGGATATTTTGCCGACTGGATCATCCAGGATGTGAGAAACCACCGGGCAGCATGGGATCCTGAGCACCAGATGGGGTACGCCTTTTCTGCCAATGGTGGAAACTTCACGGGCCTGCAGCTGCTGAACCACACCAATGTAAGGCATTATGCCTTTGATAACCAGGGATTCGGAGGAAGCCTGCGTATCAACAACGGGTTTACCAGTTTTGAAAAATATACCGCCCTGAAAAGTAACAGGGAAAGTGCCGGGTTTTTTGATAAGGACAATGATATCAGTACACTGATCTCTGCCGGCCCTTTCAACCTGCTTGATGGCGACACCCTTACAGTAGCCTTTGCGCTGCTCGCCGGTGACCACCTCAACGACCTTCAGGCAAGTGCTCAGCTGGCATACCTTATTTACCACGGCGAGTATACCTCCACAGAAGAATTAACCGGTTTAAACCCGCTCGAACTTACAGCATTCCCCAATCCGGCAAATGATTTTATCACTACGAAGTTTTACAGCCCTGCTGCCGGCGAAACCCGGATCAGTGTGTATGACATGAAAGCAAGAAATGTTTATTCTGCTTCTTTCAATGCCCATGATCAGGGCATTACAAGTTACACCATCGACACCGCAAGCTGGCCATCGGGAAGCTATATATTACAGGTAAGCAGTGGCAATACTACCCAAAGCCTTAAGGTTCTGAAAAAGTAATAACCGCTGCTGATCATCAATAAAACAATATCATGACCGCCTAATGTGTGCATGAGCCAAAATCAGGATTGAGGATGAGAAAAACACCGCTCATTGTATTGATATTTATTCTTGTCTTTGTTGCAATAGTATTATCCGTTTACTTTGTGCTAAAGGGGCTTCAGCAACGAGATCTTCAGATGCAGGCAGATCCGCTATCCTTTGTGCCGGCCAGTGCTGAGTTGGTGGCACATATCAGGAAGCCTGATCTTTTAGCCGATCTGGCTAAGGGTTCTGAGACATTTGCTATGGAAGCAACCCTGCTTTTCCCCGATCTCCCCATGCTTTCGCTTCTCTCAAAACTGGATTCCCTGTTTACCTCCCACACCCGGCTCCATGATCGATGGATCGAATCTCAACTGGTTATCTCACTTCACCCCGGGAAAAGTGATTTAAAGAGGGTATCCCGCATACAACTGGTTTTTCATGGCAGGCCCTTCAACAAGTCGGATCAGAATCTGCTAATTTCCAGGCTACTGGGTATTCAGGAAACACCCACAAAAAATATTGATGGCCTGTATGAGGGACTAACCATTGAGGCTGCAACGGATTTGTTTTTCAGTTTTGAGAATAACACGCTGGTAGTTTCCGCGGTTAAGGGCTACGCATCGCCATTCTCCAGGTCTGAACAGGCCGCTGCATCCATTCTTGATGACCCGTTATTCAGCAGCATGACCAGTGTTTCCGGCCGGTTTTCTGACAATCTTTATATCCGCTCTTCATTGCTTTGCCAACTGGCACCTGAGATCC
>SLIL01000268.1 GCA_007135645.1 Bacteroidales bacterium | reverse complement strand
GGAAGCATCAGATTTGATATTATTGTTGAAGGCCGCGAAATCTGGGAAAACAACAGCAATGCCATGCATCTTCAACCCCTTGACCCCAACAATTAAAATAAATCGCAATGCAAAGATTCGTTCTAACATTATATTTTTTTCTCGTTTTTTACCTGGTGGGTGAATTGGTGATGGAAAACGAAGTCAACTATCGCACATGGCAATGGATCGGGGCCGATGAATTTCCCTTGTATCACCAGGAGTTGGAAAGACTGCTTCAACCCTTCATGATGGCACCTCTTACTTTGCTTGTTGTGCTTTCATGGATTATGGTATGGCAAAGAAACAGCAAAAACATCCGGATACTATTTCTTACGAATGCTTTGCTGTTTAGTGCTTTTACAATAATTTCACTTCTTGTGATGGTACCGGTCCACAATCAACTCAGCCAGGAATATAACGCAGAGCTGATCCAATACCTGATAAAATACAATTCGCTGTTCAGATCTCCCATTGTTTTAGCTGTTTCTATTATAAATCTGTATCTTCTTGTTATTTTTCTATTTCACAATTAATCCATTTAATAACCTTAACCACAAAAAAATGAAAACCTTTTTGAGAGCCACTGCCATTATCATCCTTTTTATCAATGCCATTGGGGCATTATGGGGCGGAGGGGGATTCATCTACGACCCCAGTGGTGCGTATATGCAAATGCCAGAGGGTTTGCTTGAGCCTTCCCCTTTCACTGATTATCTGATTCCCGGGATCATCCTTTTTATTGCCAACGGGTTGTTTAGCAGCTATACTCTCTACCTTATCTTTACACGTCATTCATGGTATCCACGGTTTATTTTTTTGCAAGGGATAATTTTAACCATGTGGATAAGCGTTCAGGTGGGCATGTTAGGGGTATTTTACATGCCGCTACATTTGCCGTTTTTTTTGATGGGGGTTTTCCTGGTGATTGCCGGAATATTGCTTTTAAAAAATGCTCCACAGCCTTAGTTGATTTTTTAATTCCTTTTTTAATTTGACAGGATGCTTGATTTCTTTGTTAACCATTTGCCTGACACCCATGCTGCCAATATCCATCCTGCGATCATGTTAAACCCTGCTCCCAGGGCATAGAGTGCCGGCACTCCCCACCAGTTCATCATTTGTCCGTAAATGGCAGCAACAGCTGCCAGGCCAAACAATGCCACCACACCTAACCGGGTTTTTAAATCCAGTTTTACGGTGAGTAGCAGTATGAAGCCCAGTATTAGTGCCACAACCAATTGCGTCAGTGCTTCTTTTACAAAATAAGAGCCCATACTGTAACTGTCTATGGGTTTTGAGATAATCCATGAGAAACTATCGTCCGTGGTGAGGGTACTGATCTTGTTAGCAAACTGCCGGTCAAAATCCGGGGTTGTGAGAGAATAAGGTGGCAACTCTATCAGGTTGGGGGCTTGAAAGCTTTCTGTCTGGTTATCAGACTGGGTGCTTACGGTTTGGGTGCTGGGCACGCCCCATGGAAACATTTGACTGACTCCGCTCCATAAAAAAAGGATGACAGTGGAGATCAATACCGATAGTACAAATTTTTTCATTTTCGACGGATTAAATCGTTAAAACTCCTTGCGTTCAATTACAGCAAAAATAAGCTAAACTAAACAACTTTAACCCACATTCTTTAACAAATTAAACAGCTCATTTTGAGACTAATTAAGCATTTTGTCATTGCTTTTCCTGTTTAGATAAGCTACCTTTATAAATCAATTTTCGACTCTTCATTTGCTGCGAAGATGAGTCATTTAACCCGTACGGTAACAATTCATAAGTTACTTCATTATATAAAGCAAGGAGGACAAGCCATGACCCTTAAATCAAGAACAACCGTATTTCCCAAAACACAAGCAAGATCCAACTACCTGGAGTCTCTCAGAAACACAGGAAGTATCCGATCGATCATTGGCCTTCCGCAATTGCATGAAACGGACAAAAACTCCGTGCTGATGCACAATTGCCACATTGAAAAGGAAGATCAATACATTGAAAAGAAAATGGGTGTTTCCGATCGCAGGACCAACATCCGAATACATGATCCACAAGGCCATGCAGGCATCAAAAGCCTGTTTGGATATTGATAAAAGAGCCGGGTTTTAACCCGGTTTTTTTTATCTCCTGAAAAAGATCAGACTTCCTGTTAAGATTATCCTCACACAATTACCATTATTCCTCAAAAACCGCTATATTTGCAACAATGTTGCATTGAACAACCTGGCTTCAGTATCATTTAATATCATGGCTCCCTACACTTAACCTTTTCAATAAAATCAATAATTCTTCTATTCAATGAACGTTGCCCCTCACAATATACCAGCCTCATCCTCTAAAGACGCACAAAAACCCATAGATTCAGATAAGAAAGTCAATGTATTTATCCTCACCGGTTTTCTGGGGGCAGGCAAAACAACCTTGCTCAACAACCTGCTGAAGCAGTTTGAGCAGGAAAAGAATATCGTGGTGGAAAATGAATTCGGGGAAGTAAACATTGACAAAACTTTGGTAGAAGGGAACTTCAGGAAGGTTTTTGAGATTACCGGTGGCTGTTTGTGCTGCAATATGGACACAGAGCTCTATGATGTGCTTGACCAGATTGCCCGCATGGATGAAAAACCCCACAATCTTTTCCTGGAAACTACCGGAATTGCTGATGCAGGAAACTTATCGGCCATTTTTAATGAGGATTTTGTGCAGGAAGTATTTCATCTTCGCAAAATGATTTGTGTAACCGATGTGGAAGTGGTGGAGGATTTCCTGTCTAAAACCACCGAAACCGCCAGGCAGATTTCGGCCTCAGACCTGGTATTGATCAATAAGTCGGGATTGGTTTCTGAGGATTACCTGGCACAGGTCAAAAACAACCTGAAGCGTATCAACCCTTATGCTGAATTTCGGGCCACACCAGACGGTTCTCTTGATAAAAAACATCTGCTGACCGATAACCCGGCAAGGCCTCTTTTTTCCATAGAACCGGCAAGCTCAACGGAGGGACTGATGCATTCCATCAACAGCGTTTTGTATGAAACCGATAGCTGTTTTGATCTGGAGAAGGTACAAACCGTGCTTCAAATGAGTTTGTTTATTTATTACAAGGATGTTTATCGCATAAAAGGGTATATCAAAGATCAAAAAGGCAATCCCTTTATCCTGCAGTCAGCCGGAAAAACACTTAGTATCACCCCCACGCAACAGCAGTTTGATAAAAGCCACCTGGTATTTATCGGCCACAAACTTACCCAGGAAATTGCTGATCGATTATTAAAGCCTGCTATGGTAAAGCCCTAAACAGGTTTTATTATCATTATCTCCAGCCTATTGAAACAAGAAAAATAAACTGGTTAACGCTCCAGCACCTTGATCCCCACACCCCTGATAGTTTGCCATCCATGTTTGTCGGTGAGGGCCAGGAAAAAATGATAATCGCCGGTATCCACACCATGGGGTATTTCTATTTCTACTTCTGCTTCATAGGTTTTCAGCCCATCGGGAATGGTAAAGGATTGGATATACAGAAACACATTTTCGGTGGGTGCTTTAGGCGGATCCAGTTCACACTCTTCTGTTTCGGTACTGTGGCTATGGTGGTCGAAATTGTGATGGATGTCAATGCTGTAGGCCCCCAGTTCCCTGTTGTCGGAAAAAGTTGCCCTGAAGGTAAATGTTTCGCCCACATAAACCGTATCACACGATTTGGGGAAGTGGTGCAGTTCATTCATAAGAATAACCGGGGGCTCATCGTCGATCTCTGTTTTACTGCATGACCACAGGGACAGCAGCAGCAACAGGACAACTGTTTTTGTGATGGTATGTATTGAAATTTTATTCATTATCATGGATTTTATCATTGCGTGCTCTCCGAATAACTCTTAAAATGTTTTTCACTGTTGTCCGGTGAAACTTACGAGATTTCTCCCTTCGGTCGAAATGACAGGGCATTCATGGGTTTTT
>SLIL01000163.1 GCA_007135645.1 Bacteroidales bacterium | reverse complement strand
CTTCTGGGGACTTATTTTTGGAGGATTTCTTTTCTTTTCGGCAATATACCTGCTTTTTGAAAAAGAATTTCCAGGCACCAGGATTGAAATTTTGTACATTGTTTTAGGTTTAAATATCCTGATCCGGTCAGCCGGGTACAAAGCAGAGGCCCTTTTTGGCAAAAAACTGGTGGAGGTGACCAGTATGGGGATGCATTTTAAGTTCAATACCCTGCGCAAAGGACACTTCTTTTCCCGAAATGATGTAACCCATCTGGACATCTGGCCCGGAAAAATCAGGATTGATGCCGGGAAAAAAAATAAAACAATCGACATAACCGAACTCTCTCCCCAGCTGCGCCATGACCTGCTCATGGCAGTCATTGGTTTTGCAAAGGAAAACAAGATCAATCACAAAAAACACGGGTACCTGGAGCATTACCAATGAACTCTTTTTACAGGGCCCTGTTTAATTTATAGTAATTATTAACTTTAAAATTTATCACCCATGGCAAAGACAAAAGAATTGATTGGACTGATAGTAGGCTTTGCAGCCGGAACATTTCTGGGAGCTCTGTTTGTAGCTGCTGACGGCAGCAAGTCGGAGAAAAAGAAAAAGGACAAGAAGGAAAAGGAAGCCAAAGTGGTTGTAAATCCTGAGTAATAGCAATGATCCTGTTTTAACCAACGCTTATGTAATGGAAAACACCAACAAAGGGGGTGTCGATCTGTTCCGGTTTGGCAACCTGGAAAAGTTTGATACCATAGACCACTTTATAACGGGGCGGGCAGGAGGTTTCAGCAAGGGGCCTTTTGCTTCTATGAACACTGGGTTTCATGTGGGGGATAATGACTGGTATGTATTGCAAAACCGCAAAAAGCTGGCATCTATGCTGGGGGTTGACCTCACTGGTTTCACCTTCGCATCGCAAACCCACAGCAGCAATGTAACCCTGGTAGATCAGTGCAAGCGGGGAAAAGGCAGCACAGAAAGCGAAACGGCAATACCCAATACAGATGCACTGATCACCAAAACCAAAGGGATATTCATCTGCATACAAGTAGCAGATTGTGTCCCAATAATTCTTTATGATCCTGAGAACAGGGCTGCAGCTGTAATTCATGCCGGCTGGCGGGGCACCCTGAGAAAGGTTACCGAAGCAACCATACGGATGATGATGCAAACCTTCGAAACCCACCCATCTGAACTGGTAGCAGGCATTGGCCCCTCCAACGGGCCCTGCTGCTATGAAGTGGGAGAAGATGTAAAAAACGAAGCATTGAAAAGCCTTGGTTCCATCAAAGATGTGATCAAACCCACTAAAAAAAAAGAAAAGTATATCTTTGATCAATGGCACGCCAATCTTCTTCAGCTCAGATATGCAGGTGTAAAAGAGAAAAACATAGAAATAGCAGGCATTTGCAGCCAGTGCCATTCAGACAATTTTTATTCTTCGCGCAAGGATAATGGAATAACCGGGCGGACCACCGCCGGAATCATGCTAAAATAAACCCTCTGTCCCCTGTTAATGTATGCCTTTTAAAATCAGATCCGACTTTCAGCCCACCGGCGATCAGCCCGAAGCCATTGCACAGCTGGTACAGGGTATTGAAGCTGAGATTCCCTTTCAAACCCTGCTGGGTGTCACGGGATCGGGAAAAACATTTACCGTGGCCAATGTTGTGGAAAAAATTCAACGCCCCACCCTTGTGCTCAGCCATAATAAAACCCTCGCGGCACAGCTTTATGGTGAGTTCAGGCAGTTTTTTCCCGACAATGCGGTGGAGTATTTTGTTTCCTACTACGACTACTACCAGCCCGAAGCATTTATCCCTACTACCAATACCTACATTGAAAAAGACCTGTCCATCAACGATGAGATTGAGAAGCTGCGGCTAAGCGCAACAAGCGCATTACTATCGGGCCGGCGCGATGTGCTGGTGGTCAGTTCGGTATCCTGTATTTACGGTATCGGAAACCCTGACGACTTCAACGAAAACATCATTAAGCTGAAAAAAGGAGATGTCATCAGCCGCAACAAACTGTTGCATCGCTTTGTGGAGAGCCTTTACAGCCGCACCCAGGCCGATTTTACAAGGGGCACCTTCAGGGTAAAAGGCGACACGGTGGATATTTTTCCCGCCTATGCCGATTTTGCTTTCCGGATCATGTTCTGGGACGATGAGGTGGAAGCACTGGAAAGTTTTGACCCGCTCACAGGCCACAAGCTCGACCAGTACGACCAGATCTCGGTATACCCGGCCAATATTTTTGTTACTTCCAAAGACCGCATGTCTTCTGCCATTCGACATATCCAGGACGATCTGGTGAAACAGGTTGAATACTTCAATGAGATCGGGCGCCCCCTGGAAGCCAAACGCCTGGAAGACCGGGTAAATTACGACCTGGAGATGATGCGCGAGCTGGGCTACTGCTCCGGGATAGAGAATTATTCCCGCTATTTTGACGGACGCATCACGGGATCACGCCCCTTTTGCCTGCTCGATTTTTTCCCCGACGATTATCTCATGGTGATCGATGAGAGCCATGTAACCATACCGCAGGTACACGCCATGTATGGTGGCGACCGCTCTCGCAAACAAACTCTTGTGGAATACGGATTCAGGTTGCCTGCAGCCCTGGATAACCGCCCCCTTAAATTTGATGAATTTGAAAACATGATCAACCAGGCCATTTTTGTAAGTGCCACGCCGGCCGATTATGAGCTGAAGAAAAGCGAAGGGGTGGTCGTGGAACAACTTATCAGACCTACTGGCTTGCTGGAGCCAACCATCGACATACGCCCCAGCCTCAACCAGATTGATGACCTGTTGCACGAGATAAGCATCAGGACTGAAAAAGGCGAGCGGACGCTGGTAACCACCCTTACCAAGCGCATGGCCGAAGAGCTGAACAAATACCTTGAAAATGCCGGGATTAAGAGCCGGTATATCCACTCCGATGTGGATACCGTGGAAAGGGTGGAAATTCTAAGGGATCTGAGGCTGGGAGTAGTGGATGTGCTTATCGGGGTAAACCTGCTCAGGGAAGGGCTCGACCTGCCCGAAGTATCTCTGGTAGCCATTCTGGATGCCGACAAGGAAGGCTTTTTACGATCGGAACGGTCGCTTACTCAGACTGCGGGAAGGGCAGCACGAAACCTCAACAGCATGGTGATCATGTATGCCGACAAAATCACCGACTCCATGCAGCGTACCATTGATGAAACCAATCGTAAACGGGAAAAACAGCTTAAATACAACGAAGAAAACAACATCACCCCGGAACAGATCAAAAAATCGGTGGAAGCTATACACGGACAGACCTCGGTGGCCGATACCCGCACCAAAGCAGTACAAGCCTATATGGAAAAGGATGAGGTGGATGTTGCTGCAGACCCCGTGATACAATACATGACCAAAGAACAGCTGCAAAAGGCCATGAACAACACCCGCAGACAAATGGAGAAAGCGGCCAAGGACCTTGACTTTATTGAAGCCGCCCGGCTGAGAGACGAAATGTTTGCCCTGGAAAAGATCTTGAAGGAAAAGTATTTGTAAGTGACTGGATACTAGAGACTAGAGACTAGAGACTGAGGACTGGAGTCTAAATAACTAAATAACCCAATAACTAAGTAACCCAAAAATCCCCATGACAAACAACCTGAAGGCAATCCTTGAAAAAAATAAATCCTTGCTACACCCCATGTTTGAGCCGGACCTCACCCCTGCCAATACCTGCATGCTCGATCTGAGTGCAGCAAACCCCGAGATCACGAACCTTGACTTCAGGAATGTGCAGGAGCTGAACAACTACGTTTTCGGGAAAATTGCATCAAAAGTTTATGGCTATGGTGGTTATATGGAAGACCGGGAAGTGTATCGGCGTAGCCCGGTATTTGACGTTTCCCCGGGCGAAAGCCGCAGCATACACCTGGGCATTGATGTATGGACCCAGGCCAGAAAACCCGTAATGGCTCCCCTGGATGCAACCATACACAG
>SLIL01000210.1 GCA_007135645.1 Bacteroidales bacterium | reverse complement strand
CTCCCAGTCAATGTTGATGGTGCCCGTGAGGGGATAGGCCTCGTAATTATTAACATTTGTAGTATCGAAAGAATACAGGTTGATATCGTCGTTGTCGTTATGCGTCCAGAGTTTATTCTCCCAGATGATCAGGCCCGAGGTTTCATACACTGTTTCAGGTAATTCCCAGGATGTAACGGGGTTGATCAATGCATCGGTGTAGATACAACTGCCATCATTTTGTGTAGCTGCGGGATTGTAATTCTCTGCCAGGGGGTCGGTGCAGCCGTAGGACTGTGCCCATAACGGCGCACTTATGAGCCAGAGAATAAGGGTGAGATTATGATAGAAAGGCATACAGATGAATTAAGAGAACGACATCAGCAGTGTATTTATCGCAAAAAATCTTTGCGTATATTTAAATGTACGAATTAATGGTGAATTATACCAGCAAAAATCGAGGAATGTTTCTGGTCAGGACAATCCCAGTCTGTTGAGCAGTTCGATAAAGTCTTTTTCTTCAAAGGGCTTGGTAAGATAGTCATCCAATCCCTTTTCCATGTATTTTTGGCGATCACCTTCAAAAGCATTGGCACTCAAACCCACAATAGGGGGAAGATCTTTGTATCTTTCTTTTAACAGGTGTGTGGCCGTTATTCCATCCATAACAGGCATCTGGATATCCATTAGGATCAGATCAAAAGAGCCGGGTTTAAACTTTTTAAGCGCTTCTTCGCCATTCTCAGCTTTTACTACACTATGGCCAAGTGCATTCAGCATCATGGTTACCACTTTGCTTATCAGGTCTTTATCTTCAACCAACAGTATATTGGCCGACCTTTGCTTGTAAGATGGTTTTACCCCGTCTTTATCGGATGGAGCTCCGGGTTGCTTTCCTTCCCGGGTTTTAAGGGTAAACCAGAAACAACTTCCCTTTCCGGGTTTGCTTGTAAGTCCGATCTGACCTCCAAGTAAAATGGTCAGCTCTTTGCTGATGGCCAGTCCAAGCCCTGTTCCTTCGCTGGTTCGCACGAAATCCTGTCCTGCCTGGTAAAAAGGTGTGAAAAGCTTTTTTTGCTCATGGTACTCAATCCCGGTACCCGTATCGCACACGCTGATTTTGATAAAGAACTGGTTTTCGTCATCCTTTTCCGGTGGTGAATCTATGGATACGTAAATAGTGATGGTGCCTTCATGGGTGAATTTTACTGCATTGGATAATAAATTCTTTATCACCTGGCTTACCCGTTGCTGATCAGAATAAATAAATGGAGGTATATCTTCGCCGATCTGGGTTGTTATACTTACGTTTTCATAGCAAAGGGGAGAAAAAAGTTTGATGGCATCGTTAATGACATCATGAAGCGAAAAGTCATGCCGTTTTAATTTTAGCTTGCCTGCTTCAATCTTTGAAATATCCAGGATCATATTGATGGTTTCCTTCAGGCTCTCTCCTGATTTATTGAGGGCTTCCACGTATTCCCTGGCTTTATCGTCAAGGGGAAGATTGCTCAGCAGGTTTGCCATGCCGATTACACCGGTTAATGGGGTGCGGATCTCATGACTCATATTGGCCAGGAAATTCTGCTTAAACTCTGCTGCTTTGCGTGCAATGGCAACTTCCTGTTTCAGAAACAGTTCCCGTTGCTTTTCCTGCTCTTTTTGCAAAAGCCGTACCTGTTGCTGCCGCTGCAACAGGTAAATGGCTGCCAGTGCCAGAACAAAATATAATGTATAGGCATACCATGTTCTCCACACTGGAGGAGTGATCCTGAAGGAGTAACTGTGTTCTTCACCCCAGAATCCATCGCTGTTCAGTGCATTTACCCGGAATGTGTATTTCCCCGGCGACAGATTGGCATAGCTGATCTCTGTGCGTTGTCCAAGTGAACTCCACTGGTTGTCAATCCCCTCCAGAATATAACGGTAGCGCAATCCTTCTCCCGGGCTGGATGAAATGGCCACAAACCCAAATGTGATGTAGTTGTTTCGGTGGAAAAGTTTCAGGTTTACAGGCAGCCCTTTTAATGCAGAGATCTCATCAAATCTGAACCTTTTTACCTCAACACCATTGGCAAGCAAAAAGGTAGTATCACGGTTAAGCAGTTTATCCCATTGCACATGCTCGTTAAACAAGCCCAGAAATGTCAGGTTAACAAAGGGGGGAAGGCTGTCGGTAAGATCATTTGCCGGGTTATAAACCGTTAAAATATCATTGGCGCCAATCCATATCTTGCCCTGATTATCCTGGTACATTGCCCTGGAATTGGAGCCAATACCCAGGTATCCTTCTCTCTGTGTATAGTTTTTAAAAAGTATACTGCCGGGATCAGTTTGCTGGGCTGCGGCTGTATGGCGTTCACCGGAGCCTGGACTTTCCAGCAATCTTGAGAGCCCCATACGCGTACCCATCAATATTTGCCCTTCTTTATCCTCCAGAAGTGAATAAACAAAATTATTGATCAGTCCCTCACGTTCGGTGTAATGCACAATAAACCCACCTTCAATCTTGCTGGTTCCCTGCCCATTGGTTCCAATCCAGATATTCCCTTTGCTGTCGCAAAGCATATCCAGAATGTTGTTGGATAGCAATCCTGTTTCGGTGGTATAGTGATAAAACGTATCCCCATTGAGCACGGATACCCCACCGGCGCGCGTGCCAATCCACATTCTGCCCTGTTGATCTTCCACAATTACCCGCGCATTATTGTCTCCAAGACCTTGTTTCTCAGAATAGCTCAAAAAGTGGGTTCCGTCGTATTTAATCACCCCGTTATTCCTTGTTACAAACCAGATATTTCCTTTGGAATCTATCATGTTGTGAAGGATGAAATCATCATTCAATCCTTCACTTTCGGTAATATTTGTGAAAGACTGCCCGTCAAAGAGAGAGATTCCGCCCCCTGTGGTTGCAAACCATAGGTTGCCGTTTTTATCCTGAACCATTCCTCCTACACGGTTATGGCTGAGTCCATGGTGGGTGGTGTAGTTGATGAATTCGTTTCCGTCGAACCTGAGAACACCCATATTGTTGGTGCCCAGCCACATGTAGCCATTCTGATCCTGAACCATGCTTCTTACAAAACCATTGGGAATTCCATGTCTTTCCCAGAAATGGGTGAAGATGTCCCCTCTGTATTTCCCCAGCCCTCCACCATAGGTTCCAAACCACATAATACCTTTGCTGTCTTCGAGAAAACAAGTGGCAAAACTATTGATCAAACCGTGATCCTCATCAAAAATGGTAAGCTGAGAACCGGATAGTCTGCTGAGGCCACCTTCGGAGCTTCCAATCCAGATGTTTCCCAGCCTGTCTTGCTGCAGTGCCCGAACATTGTTGCTTACAAGTCCCTGGCTTTGGTTAAAGTGGTGAAATGTTTGGCCATCAAACATGCACATGCCACTTTCAAAGGACCCAAACCAAAGGTTGCCCTTGCTGTCTGTTGTTCCAGTAACAATGTAGTTGCATACCAACCCGTGAGAAGTATTGTAATTATGAAAAGAGGTGCCATCAAATTTTGCGATCCCTCCACCACGTGTTCCCAACCAGATGTTCTGGTCTTTATCTTCCTGTATTGTGTAAACAATATCGGCATTGATGCCATGTTCACTGCGATAATTAATGATCTCTGATCCATTGTATTTGCTTACCCCGTTATAGGTTCCTAACCATATATTGCCCCTGCTGTCTTCAAAGATGGCTTCCACACGATTGTTTGAAAGGCCGTTGCGGATATTGAAATAATAAAAATGTGTACCGTCAAACCGAACGGCTCCCTCAGCCCGGGTCCCTATCCAGATATCGCCGTTGCGGGCAGCCAGCATGGAGAGGATGTAGTTTTGTGGAAGCCCCTCGCGCAGATCGTACTGGTAAAAGTTCAACCCGTCAAATCGAACGGATCCCGAACCGTAGGTGCCCATCCAGATACTTCCGTCTTTTCCCATTACCAGTGAACTGATATCGTCATGATGCAGGCCCTGCTGACGGGTATAGAAGCTAAAGCTCTGGGAGTT
>SLIL01000311.1 GCA_007135645.1 Bacteroidales bacterium | reverse complement strand
TTCGTTGCTGAATTCAGGGGTTGTGAACCTGAAGTCAAAGGTAAAGTCCCATGGCCCCGGCGATGCACCATCCCAGTCAAACCAGGGGAAGGTGAAAGGGGAGAGGGAAAAAGCAGTAAGTTTTGCCCCAAATCCGGCCAGTTTAAGCTCGGGAATAAATGCCAGCTGGCTCTCATCAAAGGATTGACCGGGGAAATGGATCCCTTCCTTGTCAAGGGTAATATCACCAAACCCGGAAATGGAGAGGTCATCAAAATCAGGAAATATCAGTTTTGCATCCAGATCAATACCAAAGTCCCATTGAGAAGATGTCATGTCGTATGACAGATAGGGATCGCGAATGTTATGGATCTTCATTTGAGCAAGTCCCAGATCCAGTGCGGGAGGATTAAGCACAACACCAGGGCTCCAGATCTGCACCTGGACACCCTCAGTAGAAGAAAGGGAAACCAGGGCCGGGATATCGTAATGATCTGCACCCAGGGCCTGAAGCCTTAGGCTGGCCACCAGGGAAGTGGAAAAGTCCAGTGTTGCACTCTCCCAGTCCAGTTCAATATTGCCCGATGCTTCATTGATAAATAACATAGCCAGGTCGGCGTTGGGCAGAAGCGGGATCTGTTCCTGTACATTGCAGTTAAAGGAAAAAGTAACCGGCGAGTCAGAAATATATAAGTCGGTGATCTGGCAAGGGGTAGGTTCGCCAAAATAGCTCAGGTTTGCATCCATGGTAAGTTGTCCGGAGGGGAACCAGGCCGAAAGCCGGTTTACAACCAGTTCAAAGGGATCTGCACCAATCTCCAGCAAGGGAGACCCTTCAGGCCCGGTGGCCGTAACAGCACCATAAAAGCCGGAGGAGCTGATTCCCAGGGATCCTTCCGCTTCAAGAAACTGGCCCGATGGATCCACAATCCGTGCATCGGCGCGCAAGCCTTCAAACAACGACCAGTGCACCTTTTCAATGGTAACAATACTTCCTATACCATGCTGCAGGAAATTTACAGCAGTAGCATCTCCGGTGAATGCACCTCCCGCCACAACGGCACTGGTCTGGCTGGTAACTACAATCTCCAGGTCAATGCACTCTATGGTTACTTCCACTTTGCCACTGCCATCGGTAAAGTCCAGTTCCAGCACTGCCGTACCGTTGAGAATGAAGGTATTGTCTGTTTGTTGTACATCAAGCCCTCTGAGGTTAACGATCTGTGCAAAATCCGGAACTACCACAATGTTTTCCAGGTCGTTGAAGTCAATGTCTGCAAAAGGTTTTCCCGCAGTGAAAGTATATATCTCAGATTTTCCATTATCGGCAATGGGGATCCGGTCCTGCAGTTCTGAAGCACGCACCTGCCAGGCGTAGGTTTGTCCCATTTCAAAGGGGAAGTGCTCCTGGGTATGCAAAAACATAGGTTGCATAGTGGTGTGCTCAATAAATACCGGGTTTGCCTGTATGGCCCTGTCGGGGGTCTGATTGTCAAAAACTTCCACAATCAACAGTTCATATTCAAACTGGTAGCCAGGCAATGCAAATACAGGAGTCCATGAAAAAACATTGTATATGGGTGGGGCAGTGCCATCATCAACAGGGGTAATGAGAATCGGGGGTTGCGGATATCTCACCTCAAAATATACATATGCAGGAAAGGAGTTGATCATCAGGAAATTATCCACAGGCCTTACTTCAATCTCTATGGTGTATCCCCCTTCAGGAAAAATTCCCTGCCTGATGATCTGTTCCTGTAGCGTGCCACTGATTTGATCAAGCGGATTACGCTGAAATGGCACCACCGGCAAATCGTTAAACGTTTGGTAGATATAGGTTCCAGGAGTAAAAGCTACCGGGTCAGACTCAGTATAAACCAGCTGTTCCCCATCTTTGCTGGCTGTAATCTCAAAAATAAATTCCACCGGAGCAGGGTCGCTGTTGGTATAGATGAACTGGATCTGAAACTGCCCCTGGTGATACTGATTTTCCAGATCGGTAACATAAGGTGAGGGAAGTATCGGTGGAACACCGGTTACAATTACCTGGGTGGATCCATTTCCTGAAACCTTTGATACCAGAAGAACGAAAAGTAAAGTAATGAGGGTAAGAGATTTTTTCATGTTTTTTTCCTCCTTAAAAAGTCATGGCTTTTATAGTCTTTGTTGTATTTCTGAGCTTTTAAATAGTTATTGACAATACTGTGAGATCAGCTACCTGCATTGCAAGGTATACCCATAATAATCCGCCAAAACCCGGCACCAGGTATTTGACCCATATGCAAAAGAATAATTGAAGTTTATTCACAGTATTTCAGGTTTTTCAATAGTGGGTTAATGTTTTTAATGGTTTTTGTGCATTTTTTAATACAGCTTAATTGAGAGAAGCGGTTCAGGAACGAGAAATTAAAAGTTATAAAAAATATTAAAATACGGACTTGTGTAGGTGGAAAATATCTGTTAAGAGAATATTTTGATGAAGTGAGCTGTGTTTTCGGATTTAATGAAACCCACAAAAAACCTTAACTTTACCCTTCGTTAATATTTACATTGCCAATGTATTTCTTTGGTTGCTGCTTATGCAAGGGCCTATGTTGGCAACATACAGATAATTATTTTGCAGAAGCAGCAGGTTTTTTTACCAATGTTTATGAATAAAAAACCACAAAACTTTCACTTATGGCACTGGTAATCTTCAGCAATGTACACAAAGTAACACCCTGGATCGATGCACTTAAAGAGGCAGATCCGGAGATTGAAGTGATCACCCACGATCAGATCAAGGATAAACATAAGGTATTGTTTGCCCTTGCCTGGAACCATCCCAGGGGAATTTTCAGGGAGTATCCCAACCTGAAATGCATCTCTTCCATGGGTGCCGGGGTAGATCACATCATGACCGATCCGGATATTCCGGAGCAAACCAAAATTGTAAGGATTGTTGATCCGTTGTTATCGCAGGATCTGGCTGAGTTCTCCCTGGCAGTGGTCATGAACCATATGAGAGGGCTGACAAGCTACCGGTTGCGAAAAGAGCAAAGTATCTGGAAAAGAAGTCGTTACAAAAGGATTGCGGATGTAAAGGTTGGTGTAATGGGCACCGGTGTTATTGGGAACCATGTGGCTGCTTTTTTGCAGTCATGTGGTTTTACGGTTTCCGGATGGGGCAGAAGCCCGGGTAGTCCGGGAACATATAAACGCTATCATGGAGCAGATCAGCTGAAGGATTTTCTTGGTGAGATCAATGTGCTCATTTGCCTGCTACCCTTAACTCCGCAGACCCGTGGCATTCTCAACCATGAAACCCTTGCCATGTTGCCACAGGGAGCTTTTGTGGTTAACCTGGGCAGGGGAGGGCATGTGGTGGATCAGGATCTGATCTCCCTCATCGATTCGGGGCATCTCTCAGGAGCCAGCCTGGATGTGTTTGAAAAGGAGCCCCTTCCTGTGGGGCACCCTTTCTGGGCGCATCCTGCCATTGAGATCACTCCGCATATGGCCAGTCTCACAGCTCCTGAGTCGGTAGCTCCCCAGATCGTGGAAAACTACCGCAGGGCCATCACCGGGCAGGAACTGCTCAATCAGGTAAAAAGAGAACTGGGATATTAACTGATCTGTCTGGGAAAACGAATCCCGGATTTATTAAAGAACATCAAACCATCATAGAATGATAAAACTAAAGGGAATTTTTCCTCCATTGCCAACTTCCTTCAACAGGGATGAAAGCCTCTCGGAGGAGCATATAAAAAAGAACATTGAATCGCTCAACCGTTTCGATCTTTCGGGTTTTCTGGTCCTGGGCTCCAACGGCGAGCTGGTGATGCTTACCCATGAAGAAAAGGTAAGGGCACTAAATGCTGCCCGTGAGGCTATTCCACCCGAAAAACTTTTGCTCGCCGGAACAGGTTGTGAATCTACCCGGGAAACAGTTCTTTTAAGTAAGGAGGCTGCCCGGGCCGGAGCCGATGCTGTTCTGGTGCTCAATCCTTCCTATTACAAAGGGCAGATGAATCCAGAAGCGCTGGTGGCCC
>SLIL01000324.1 GCA_007135645.1 Bacteroidales bacterium | reverse complement strand
CCGCAACACCGATGAGCTTTACGACCAAAAGCCCGATGCCGTTATCATCAGCACGCCCGATTTTCAGCATGCATTGCAAACTGCAGAGGCTGTCAGGGCAGGCGCACATGTTTTTGTTGAAAAGCCCTTTGCCGAAACCATGGACGATAACAACTATGGGCTGCAGGCCGCCAAAGAGGCAGGCAAGGTGATCCAGATTGGATCGCAACGCCGCAGTGGGGTAAATTACCATGCAGCACATGATTATATCCAAAGTGGGAAATTCGGGAAAATTGTTGCCGTTGAGATGACCTGGAATGTAAACCAGCCCGGGCGCTGGAGGCTTCCACACCTTACATCTATGATCAAAGAATCTGACACCGACTGGAAAAGGTACCTAATGAACCGCCCCTACGAGCCGTGGGATCCTCGCAAGTATTGCGAATACAGGTTGTTCTGGCCCTATTCATCGGGCATACCCGGGCAGTGGATGGCGCACCAGATCGACACCGTGCACTGGTTCTCTCATCTTGATTATCCCCGCTCAGCTGTTGCCAATGGGGGAGTTTATATGTGGAAAGACGGGCGGAGTAATTTCGATACCATGACCGCTGTGTTTGATTATGGCCCTGCTGATAATCCCGATGAAGGTTTCCAGGTGATCTACTCATCGAGGAAATCAAATTCTTCGGGCGGCATTAAGGAATGGTATTTTTCCAATGGGGGCAAACTCGACCTGGAAACCAATATGGTAACAAGCGAAGGAGGTTTGCAACCAAACCATGCAAGGGCGATGGAGATGGAACCCTTTTTACTCGATAGTTTCGAACTTCCCCAGATAACGGTTGAAACTGCTGCCGTAATGGGTGCTGACCCGCTCACCAACGCACACATGAAAGACTGGATGGACTGCGTGAGGCGCAATGACTTAAATACCAATGCTCCGGTTGAATCCGGTTATACCCACTCCATTGCCAACATAATGGTTACCGCAGCCCTAAGAACAGGACAGCGTGCAACCTTCGATCCTGTAACAAAACAGGTTATGGCTGGCGGGAAGGTTTTCAAATATTAACCCCAATACTGTCATAAGAAAAATCAAGTAGTGCCAGCACGAAAACTCGTATTATTCTCATGTGCCTGATGAGAAGGTGTCAATTGCTACGCCGGGCCAGACATCGAAGGCGGAACATTTTCTTTTCCCCACGAAGTAGGTTCATCGGTCATTACAAACTCCAGAATGGCACCGTTGGCTATTTCGCCAAGGTTCTCCTTTGCCCTGTCCATATCCAGAAAGGATATCCCAACCCTTACCTCTATGGTCTGTTGTTGGGAAAGCTCGAAACCTGCACGAACGTCCAATCGTCTGTCTTTAACGGGCATGTCATCCGGGAAAATCCTGTCGACACTTTGGTTTCCGGGCAGTAACCCATTGACAGATCATGGGAATTGGAACCGAATCCCGTTTTAACCGACAAGAGAGCGGCTACCAGTTCGTCAAAGACAATGTAAACCTTTTTGATGATAAAACGGTAAGGGAACTCAATTATGTTATCGTGGAATTCGGTCGCGGGGCTTTTAAAAAAAGAGGGGGTAAAATTACAATTAAAAGCAGATAGTTTTGTTGTGCATAGCAATGGTTATTTGCCTGCACCGGACTACATCAAGTTTTTACTCTGATCCATCTCAGAAGATCATCGAAAGACCACCTGATTTCCCTTTACCCGTTGGTTTTACATGTGCCGTTTTGCTCTTTTTAGCTTTTCTGATTTCCATTAATAGCAGTTTCTCATATTGCTTATACATAAAATGCCGGAAGATAGTTATGTCTTCACTTTTGCGCGCTTCGGTCAGGGCTTCGTAATAGGCAGATTTATCCTCCTTAAAAACAATTGCAAGGGGTAACTGATAATAATGTTGTATATAATTCATGATCAAGCGTGATATCCTGCCATTTCCATCAGCAAAGGGATGAATGGATACAAGATTAAAATGGGCATCAAAAGATGCCTGTAAACCATCCACTAATCGCTGCTGTTGTTGTAAGAACTGGTTTAACTCATCACAAAATAACTGAACCAGATCGGGCACTTTTGTAAAATCTACAAACCTGGTTTCTCCGGCATGAACATTAAGCAGCCGAAAATCACCTTTGCTGCTGTCGAATGTTCCCAAAGCTGTATGATGCAATGAGCCTGTTCCCTGCATCACCAAAGCGGCCAATTGTTTTATTATATGCGGAGTCAATAACTTCTTTTTATTCGCAGCATCCAATGTAAACAATAAGGCTTTATAGTGATCTGTTTGCATAAGGTGGTGCATCAATGGTTTTCCTTTTGCCGTGAGCCCTTCATCCAGCAGAACCGTGGTTTCATGAATACTAAGCGAGGCCCCTTCAATACTGGTTGAATGATGTACAATGGCGTAATGGCTAAACTTCTCCCAGTCAATATCCTGATTGAGGTTCAGCATGAAGTATCGCTCCAGCAACTTTACTATTTTTTCCTCCCAATTTTTCATGATCGATCCTATTTGTCAGTAGATTACAAGTACAAAGATAGTCATAATCATTTCGAAATTGAATCGGGAGTATCCAGATTACCAGAGAACTTGCCCGGCATAAAGCAATTAACTATAACAAAAAAGAAACATATTCGTTAGTCCATCACCCCGGTTCAACAACCGTATCATGATACCTGTTTGGCATAGCTGGTCCATCTCCGGATAAAACAGCCCCTTCTGGCTTTACTTTCTTAATGAAGTAAGGGTGGTTTTATCCACCTCACGCAGCAGTCCTTTGTCGGATATCCCCACATTCAGCAACAGGTTGGCTTGCAGTCGTGATGCCGTTTGCAGCATTTTGCGGATCTCTTCCACGGTAAGTACGCTGTGATCCCAGTCGTGCCAGAACCAATTGCCGGTGGGAAAGCGCTCATTGCCCTGTGTTGACATGGTGGTTTCTATCTGCAGGGGCAGGTAGATATCCTGGCCAAGCCAGTTCCATATTTTCTGATCCGAAACCACATCGGTATATTTTTCGCCCGTGCGGATATCCACCGGATGCAAAGGGACACCGGGATAAGCAGTGGTGGAATTGTTCATCATCAGGCAATTGGGCTGTAACGATTTCACAAACTGGTAAAAATAATCCATCTGCCACCAATAGGCCCCTTCATTGCGCCAGGCCTGGATAAAGTCAAGATCGCGCTGCAGGTTCTTTTCCTGGAAGCCGGCTTCCCCGTCAATCATTTCCAGCTGTTTTTCCCAGCCATGCCGTTGCCTTCTCCAGAAACCATCCAGCCATAACTCAACTATTTCGCCATATCCGGTAAGCAACTCTTCCACCTGGGCGTATGTAAAATCCATGAAAGCCCACCAGTCATTTTCCATTCGTGGGTCGTGTGCATCCCATATAGAGTAGTAAAAGCCCAGTTTCAAACCGTATTTTTGTGCAGAATTTGCCAGCAGGGCCAATACATCTCCTTTAAAAGGTGATTGAGCAACGGTATATTTAGAGTGTTTTGACGGCCACAGCGCAAACCCATCGTGGTGCTTGGTGGTGATCACCACGTATTTCATCCCGGCTTCCTTTGCCACACTGCACCATTGATCAGTGTCAATCTGTGTAGGGTTAAAACCCATGGGATCAAGGGTACCATCGCTCCATTCCTTGTCATAAAAGGTATTGATGCCAAAATGGATAAACATCCCAAAGCCCAGGTCCATCCAGGCACGTTGAGCCGGGTTGGGCTGAACATCAGCATCTTTGGCTGCATTTACCTGTGCAGCATGGTGACTGGCGGCTGCAAGATTCCGGTGCAAAGGCAGGGTTGCAGCGGCTAGTCCTGCCATACCGGCATTTCTGAGGAATTTTCTTCTGTTGATGGTCATAGTTCAGGTTTTTAATGAGTTAATGGATATTTTTTCCTGTTACTCTGTTTTGACATTGCTATTGAGCTGTTCAATGAGCAACCTACGGTGTTTTCCATAAAAGTGGGTGTTCTCAGGAATGCGCAACACATGAAGGTCAGAATACGTTTTT
>SLIL01000380.1 GCA_007135645.1 Bacteroidales bacterium | reverse complement strand
TATGCAGTTTGATCAGTTTTTCCTTTATGGTTTTTCTGGCGCGCGAAAGATTCATCCTTACAGCCTGTATGTCCGATCCCATAATGCGGGCAATCTCTTCGTATTCATAACCCTCCACATCACGCAGGTGGATGGCTGTTTTCTGCTTTTCCGGCAAGCGGTCGATCATTTGCCTGATAAGGCCAGCCGTATCTTTCCGCTCGTAACCATGGATTTCATTGTCCGGAGAAATGTCCTCCCTTCTTAAAAATGCCAGTTTGCGGGCCTTTACCTGTTCATGCCTCAGCCGGTCCATGCATAGATTCCGTGCAATGGTAAGGGCATACGCACCGGTGTTGTCAATCTGCCAGAGAGCATTGCCCATGCGAACCAGCTTTTCTCCCACATCCTGCACCACATCGCCGGCATCCTCCTCGTTGCCCAGCATCCGCATGGCGTAGCGAAATACCCGATCCTGTAAAGCTTCAAAAATCCCGGCAAATGATTTATCCATCCGTTTTTATAATGTTAGACGTGCCACAAAGTAAAACATAACATTGCAATTTTACACCCCGCCACTGAGAACAAACCAAATATCCAAAAAAAATACTTACAAAACGTTTTAAATTTAGTTTAAAACAATATTTTGTGTAAATTTGCCCCGGAACGGAAAATAAATTTTACCCTTAATCCTATTATTTATGGCAAAAAATAAAAATACCGAGCAGAAGATCTTTGATGCTGCTACCGAACTTTTTGTTGAAAAAGGAGTGGATCGTACCAGTGTGCGCGACATCGCCTCCAAAGCCGGGATCAACCTGGCGCTGATGAATTACTATTTCAGAAGTAAAGAAAACCTCTTTGATGCCATCTTCACCAACCTGGTGCAGAAAAACACCAAAGACCTCATCCAGATCCTGGATTCAGATCTGGCACTGCCTGAAAAAATAAGGAAATATGTTTCGGCTTATATCGATATCCTTATCGATAACCCTTTGCTGGTTTCCTTTTTCATGGCTATTTTGCATCGCAGCAGGGAAAAGATCACCGAAATGGAAGTGGTGAGCAATCTCTATGGTCGTGAAATATTTACACAGCAGATTATTGAAGAAGGGAAAAAAGGCAATATCCGCAAAACAGACCCTTCGCATTTCTTTGTGGATATGATCAGCATGATCACCTTCCCCTTTGCCATCAAACCTCTTATCAAACATAAAAACGAACTCTCCGAAGAGGAGTTCAACGCTTTTATTGAGGAAAGAAAAACAACCATTCCCGAAATGCTTCTTAAAACATTACAACCCTGCGAATAGTCAGGGGTAAAATGCAAAAACATTAGGGCATCAAGTAAAAAGTGGTCGGACGACTCTAAGTCGTCTGACCACTCTTTTTTTTAAAAAAACTTGTTGTCCCTCAGCACCCGCACTTCTTCTCATGCATAAACGGATATCTGAAATCCGTTGCCGGGAGGAAGGTTTCCTTGATGGTGCGTGGACTGATCCACCGCAACAGGTTCAGGTAACTGCCCGCCTTATCGTTGGTGCCCGATTGCCGTGAGCCTCCAAATGGTTGCTGTCCTACCACGGCGCCTGTGGGTTTGTCGTTCATGTAGAAATTGCCCGCTGCATAGCGCAAGGTCTGGCAGGCTTTTACTGTGGCATAGCGATCCTGTGAAAAGATGGCCCCCGTTAAGCCGTAGGGTGATGTTTCGTTGCATAGCTCCAGGGTTTGCTCAAATTCTTCGTCTTTATAAACAAACACGGTCAGCACCGGTCCAAAGATCTCCTCCTCCATGGTTACAAATTTCGGATCGGAGGTAAGGATCACCGTAGGGTCAATAAAATAGCCCACCGAATCGTCGTAGGTGCCTCCCACCACGATTTCAGCATTGGCCGACGATTTGGCCTTTTCAATATAACCGGTAATGCTCTTGAATGCTTTTGCATCAATCACCGCATTTACAAAATTGCAGAAATCTTTTACATCCCCCTTCTTGATCAGTTTCATGTTGGCCTCGATCTTTTTGCGGATCACCGGCCACAACGATTGGGGAATATAGGCCCGTGAAGCAGCCGAGCATTTCTGCCCCTGGTATTCGAAGGCGCCTCTGACCATTGCCGTGGCAACCTCATCTACCCTGGCCGAAGGATGCACAAAAATAAAATCCTTACCACCCGTTTCACCCACAACACGCGGATAGGAGCGGTAGTTTTCAATATTGTTGGCCACGGTTTTCCAGAGCTGGTTAAATGTATTGTTGCTGCCGGTAAAGTGGATACCTGCCAGGTCTTTGTGGTTCATAACGATATTCCCGATGGTGGAGCCCTGCCCGGGGATGAAATTGATCACCCCATCAGGCAATCCTGCCTCTTTGTAGATCTGCATCAGATAATAATTGGAGAGCAGAGCCGTGGTAGCCGGTTTCCACACCACCGTATTGCCCAGTATTACAGGGGCCAGCGCCAGGTTGGATGCAATGGCAGTAAAGTTAAATGGGGTTACTGCAAAAACAAACCCCTCCAGTGGCCGGTACTCGATACGGTTCAGGTTACCTATCTCACTATGGGGCTGGTCGTTATAAATCTCTGATACATAATGCGCGTTAAACCGGATAAAATCCACCGTTTCGCACACAGCATCTATCTCGGCCTGGAAGGCATTCTTTCCCTGTCCTACCATAGTGGCAGCATTCATTAGGCTGCGGTATTTCTTGCTGATCAACTCGGCAACTTTCAGTATGATGGAGACACGTTCCACCCACGACATTACCGACCATTGCCTGTGGGCCTCCAGTGAGGCCTCAATGGCCATCTGCACCTCCTTTTCACCTGCCTTATGGTAAGTAGCAATTACGTTCTGGTGATTGTGCGGGCTTACTACCTTGCCCAGATTGTCCGTTTTTATCTCTTTTCCACCAATGATAAGGGGGATTTCAATTTGTGTACTGCTCTGGCGTTCAAGCTCTTTCTCCAGGGCAATACGCTCTGCAGTACCTTCGGTATAGGCATAAACCGGTTCATTCTGAGGCCTGTCAAAAAAAAACTGCGCGTTATTCATAATTCTTTTTTTATTTAAGGGTTTCTAATGTTTTGCTTAGCAAAAAACCTGAAGCGGAATGCCCCAGGTCATAACAGTCAATTTCACTTACAAAACAAAAAATTACAGGAAAAGTTTGCCGTAAAAACGGGATTATTTTGTGCCGGGATGCAGCG
This sequence comes from Bacteroidales bacterium, assembly GCA_007135645.1. Taxonomy (GTDB): domain Bacteria; phylum Bacteroidota; class Bacteroidia; order Bacteroidales; family UBA7960; genus SKVR01. Next base: position 850 of record SLIL01000380.1, on the reverse strand, counting down.
GCCTGACCCTTTAGAGTCGCACATCCACACCCAGTCTGAAAATCGGGTTCTGGAAATAGACCACGCTGTTGTTGTTCAGGTTATACAGCACCATAAGGTTGATAAATGTCCGGTCGCTCAAGGCTGCCCTGTAGCCTCCCCCGATAAAGTAATTGTACTCCCAGAAACGGGCTGAGGTCCCCGGATCTACCATCCAGTTGAGCTGCGAATCCAGGTTCAGTGCCTCCACTTCCCCATGAGCGAAAAAATCGCGGGTAATGCGGTAACGGGTAAAAAAGCTACCCCCGTAAAGGTGGGTTACCGAGGTGAACCCTGCCATGTTGCCCCAGCCGGTATCACGGTAATATTGGTAGGTAAGGCTTATGCCGGGAGTAATGCGGTTGGTAAGACGATATCCGATCGTGGGTGAAATGTTGACCATGGTACTCAGATTGCCGATCTGCAAACCCAGATTTCCCCCAACGATGATTCGCTGGCGGCGCGGAAGGTCCCTTACATCTTTATCATCATCAGCAAAAGCCAAGGTAGGTATAGCCAGCATAAAAATAAACAGCGCGGAAACAATTTTTAGCCTCATAAGGTATCATATTTTAAGGAAAAACATCAAATTTTATACCATTGTTCAGCTGTTTGTGAATTTATTGATGTTGTTGTCAGCCTCCTGGTTGATTCCGCAATAAAGCCAGATACAATGCGGTATTTTACGGATTATCGCTGATGGAAAAAATCCGTGTGAATCCGTCCAATCCGTGTCATCCGTGTTCATATGCCTTCCTGAATCCTCCATTGGTAGTCAGATTAAAATTGGAAAATGAGCAACAAATCATGGTAAAAAAAACAGGCCCCTGTT